>WQST01000009.1 GCA_009787745.1 Lachnospiraceae bacterium | reverse complement strand
GGGCATGAGACGGATACGACGATAATCGATTTCGTGGCGGATTTACGGGCGCCGACCCCTTCGGCGGCGGCGGAATTAGCGGTTTATGATATATCGCTGTTAGAAAGCGAATTAGCGGCGATTGAGAACAGCTTGCACAGATTGCTCAAAAATCGGCTTGATTTAATTAAATATCAAATGTTATTTTTTCGCAACCGCTTAGACAACTTAAGCCCGCTTGTCCAAATAAGGGAAAAGCGTACATTTGCCGTATCACTGGAAAATCGAATCCAGATTTTAATTGATGATAAGCTGAAAAATTATCGGCATCAGTTGCTTTTGATGACAGAACGGCTTAAAGGTCTGTCACCGCATGAAAAGCTTGATAAGGGCTATGCGTTTGTCGAAGATAGTGAAGGGGTACCCATAGCCGATATCGCGCAGGTAGAATGCGGCGACAGTATCAAGGTAAGTTTGAAAAACGGCCGTTTTTTAGCAAAGATTAGCGAAAAGGATGGGGGATTACGATGAAATTAGAAGAAACATTAGCTAAATTAGAAGATACCATCAAAGCCTTAGAGCGCGAAGATATTTCGTTGGAAGATTCGTTTAAGGAATATCAAAAAGGCATGGAAATGGTCAAGCTGTGCAATACTACGATTGATAAAATCGAAAAAGAAGTCCAATTAATTATGGATAATGGTGATAAAATTGAATTTGAATGAAGAATGGATAAAGCGAATTGACGAAATAATCGCCGCCTTTTTACCGGAAGAGGAGGGTTTCCCAAAGCCCCTTTACGAAGCCATGAATTATAGTATGAAAACGGGCGGGAAGCGAATCAGGCCGATTCTTTTACAGGAGACATTCAAGCTTTTTTCCGCTGAAAACGATGAAGTATGCCATGCAATGATGGCGGCGATAGAAATGATTCATACCTATTCACTTGTTCATGACGACCTTCCGGCGATGGATAATGATGAGTACCGCCGCGGGCAAAAAACAACCCATATCGTTTATGGCGAAGCAATGGCCATTTTAGCGGGCGACGGTTTGCTGAATCTGGCATACGAAACAGCTATTAAGGTGCTTAATACCGCAGATACGGTGATGCTTACACGAGGAGTAAAGGCGCTTAAAATTCTGGCGGAAAAAGCAGGATGTAAGGGTATGATAGGCGGTCAGACAGCCGATATCCTGGCGGAAGACGGTTTATTAGAGCCGTCGGATGAGCTTTTATATTTTATTCACGGTCATAAAACCGCGGCGCTTATTCAAAGCGCGATGATGATCGGGGGAATTTTAGCGGGCGCAGATGATGAAAATATCGCCAAGTTAGCGAAAGCGGCATATAATATCGGCGTCGCTTTCCAATTACAGGATGATATTCTGGATGTGACAGGAAACTTTCAAGATTTAGGAAAACCGATTGGCAGTGACGCCGAAAATCATAAACTAACGGGTGTTATTATGAAAGGGCTTGCGGAGGCTCATAAAGAAGTATCGGCGTTAAGCATAGAAGCTATCGAAATCCTTAACTCATTTCCAAGGCAAAACGAATTTTTAGTAAAATTAGTCGAGAGTTTAATTTGCCGCAAGAAGTAATATCATTTAGCCCGGCATAACGGAGAACCTATGTTGCTTGATAAAATATCAAAAGAAAATGACATAAAAAAACTAAACCATGACGAACTTAAGCCGCTGGCGGCGGAAATCAGGGAGTTTCTGATTGAAAAAATCAGTAAAACAGGCGGTCATTTAGGTTCTAATTTAGGCGCGGTGGAACTTACCATGGCTCTCCACTTAGAACTTAACTTCCCCGAGGATAAATTAATTTGGGACGTCGGGCATCAGTCATACACCCACAAATTACTGACAGGCCGTAAAGAAGGTTTTGATAAACTGAGAAAATATGGCGGTTTAAGCGGTTTTCCGAAGCGTAAAGAATCAGATTGCGACTGCTTTGATACAGGGCATTCATCAACGTCGATTTCGGCGGGCTTGGGTCTGGTGAAAGCGCGCGATATCAAAGGCGAAAATCATACCGTAATTTCGGTTATCGGCGATGGTTCTTTGACAGGCGGTATGGCATATGAGGCGCTTAATAATGCCGCTAGACTGGAAAGCAATTTCATTATTATCTTAAATGACAATAACATGTCGATATCCGAAAATGTCGGCGGCATGTCCAAATACCTTAACAGCGTCCGTACCGCCGATGCTTATCTTGATATCAAAGAAGGCGTATATAACACTCTGATGGATGTGCCCAAGTACGGCGATAAAGTAGCGCGCGGGATTCAGAAGGCGAAAAAGACCTTTAAGCAAATGGTAATTCCCGGGATGTTCTTTGAGGATTTGGGAATCAGGTATATGGGCGCGGTCGATGGTCATGATATTGCGAAAATCAGCCGCTTAATCCGTGAATCAAAGCGGATAAACCAAGCGGTTCTAATTCATGTTATGACCCAAAAGGGCAAAGGTTTTGCTCCGGCGGAGCGCCATCCTGCCCGTTTCCACGGTGCGGAACCCTTTGATATCGAAACAGGTCTGCCGTCCAATAAAAGAGTCGCCAATTATACGGATGTCTTTTCGACAGTCATGACCAAGCTGGGTACCCGCGATGAAAGAATTGTGGCAATTACCGCGGCGATGCCTGACGGGACAGGGTTAAAGCGTTTCCGCAATATGTTTCCCGAGCGGTTTTTTGATGTCGGGATAGCCGAAGAACATGCGGTAACTTTCGCCGCAGGGCTGGCGGCCGGCGGAATGAAGCCGATTGTGGCGATTTATTCATCGTTTTTACAACGTTCATATGATCAAATTCTCCATGACGTTTGTATTCAAAACTTGCCGGTTGTCTTTGCGGTAGACCGCGCAGGGCTTGTCGGCAGTGACGGGGAAACACATCAGGGTATTTTTGATTTGTCCTTTTTATCCTCCATTCCCAATATGCACATTATGGCGCCGAAAAATAAATGGGAACTGTCCGATATGCTAAAGTTCGCGGTCGCCTTTGACGGCCCGATTGCGGTTCGTTATCCGCGCGGTGAAGCTTATGACGGGCTTTCAGAATATCGGAAACCGATAAATTTGGGTCTGGCGGAAGTGATTTATGAAGAAGAAGAAATCTGTCTGATCGCTGTCGGCAGTATGGTAAAAGAAGCGGAAATTATCCGAAAAGTGCTTAAGGAAGCGGGATACTACTGCTCATTGATAAATGCCCGCTTTATTAAACCGATTGACGAAGAATTAATTCTGAGAGCGGCAAAGGTACATAAATTAATTGTTACCATGGAAGAAAATGTCGCAAGCGGCGGTTTCGGCGAAAAGGTTTTACGGCTTTTAACCGAATCAGGCTCGGCGGCAAAAGTTCTGAGTGTCGCGGTGCCCGATGAATATGTCGAGCACGGCAATGTTGATGTACTTAAAAAGGAAATCGGGATTGATGATAAATCGATTATCAGGGCGATTTTGAAAGCACTTGACTAATGAAAAGAATAGACATTATTTTAATCGACAAAGGTTTTGCAACATCACGGGAAAAGGCAAAAGCATATATAAATAACGGACAGGTTAGTGTTAACGGAAAAACCGTCGATAAAGTCGGCAGTATTTTTCCCGAAGATTGTCTTGTTACGCTAAAGAAAGCCGGGGATGATTTTGTCAGCCGCGGCGGCATTAAACTCAAAAAAGCCATAACAAGCTTTAGTCTTTCACTTGGCGGAAAAGTTTGTCTTGATATCGGTGCTTCCACGGGCGGCTTTACCGATTGCATGTTAAAGCATGGTGCAAAGTGCGTTTACGCGATAGATTCAGGCAAAAATCAATTGGCTGATTCGCTAAAAAATGACAATCGTGTCATTAATATGGAAGAAACCAATTTTCGCTATCTAAAACGTGATGATATTCTTAAGCCGATCGATTTTGCCGCCGCCGATGTTTCGTTTATTTCCCTGAAATTAATTTTACCGAGCGCATATGATATTTTGCAGCATAACAGTGAGATGGTCTGCCTGATAAAACCGCAATTCGAAGCAGGGCCTGCAAAGGTCGGAAAAAATGGCATTGTTAAAGATAAAAAAATACATCTTAATGTAATTAACGATATTATCCGATATGCTTTAGAGATTGGCTTTTCGGCTCTTAATTTAGAATTATCGCCATTACAAGGCGGGCGGCTTCGCGAAGATAATAAAAGACCGGCAAAAGGGAATATTGAATACCTTTTGCATTTAAGGAAAGCATTACCTTTGACCGCACGAAATGAAATAGAAGGGGGTATGTGTGAACAACTTTTATATCATCACTAACGAGACTAAGGATCATGATCATAAGGTCACAGACTATATAAAAAACTACCTTGAATCCCGCGGAAAAAACTGTCCCGCGGCGCTTGAGCAGATTGATTGTGTTTTAGTCCTCGGCGGCGACGGCACGATGCTTCGGGCGGCGAATGAATTGGCACATCTGAATGTCCCTTTTTTGGGAATAAATCTGGGAACTTTGGGTTTTTTAGCCGAAGTTGATAAGAATCATATCGAGCAAGCCTTAGAACAAATCATTAATAACAAATACGCGATTGAAAAGCGGATGATGATAAACGGCACGATTGAGAATGAAGAAAATGTTTTATATAAAAGCAGCGCCCTTAATGATATTGTCATCACAGGGCATAAGCCGATGCAACTTATTTACTTTGACCTATATGTAAACGACCTTCGGTTAAATTCATATATTGCCGACGGGATGATTATTTCGACCCCGACGGGTTCGACGGGGTATAATCTGTCGGCAGGCGGGCCGATCATTGAGTCGCGCGCCAATGCGATTCTTCTGACCCCTTTATGCGCCCATTCAATGCAAAGCCGCAGTATTATTTTATCTTCCGATGATGAAGTAAAAATTAAAATCGGCGTCGATAAATATAATAATGAACAAATGGTGAATGCGGTTTTTGACGGTCAGCACCAAGCGATGAAAACAGGCGACCAAATCGTCATAACTAAGTCGGAAAAGACCACCTCGGTGATTAGATTCAGTAAAATGAATTTTCTTGAGTTACTTAAGCAAAAATTACGCGGCAGTTGAAGGATAGGGAATTTATGAAAAAAAAAGACCGTCAGGAAAAAATAAAAGAATTAATCAGGCAATACGAAATCGAAACGCAGGAAGAACTAGCCGACTATCTTAAGAAAAACGGCTATAAAGTAACCCAAGCGACCGTATCACGGGATATCCGTGAACTTAAATTATCCAAAATGTCCTCAGGAACAGGACGCCAAAAATATATTTTCATCCTGCAAGACGATGATTCGCTGGAAGAAAAATATGTCAGTGTCCTCAAAAACGGATTCGTTTCACTAGAACCCGCTTTAAATATTCTCGTCGTCAAAACCGTACCGGGCATGGCGATGGCGGTCGCCGCCGCTTTAGATGCGATGAAATGGAATGAGGTCGCAGGATGTATTGCGGGAGACGATACCATCATGATGGCACTGCGAACCATACCCGACGCTGCTTTAGTCCGTGATAAAATCTATAAAATAATAAAATGAAAACAAAAAAGATATAGGAGTTTAAAATTGTTAATAAGCCTACATGTGAAAAACCTCGCGTTGATTGAGGAAACAGAAGTTTTTTTTGCCCCGGGACTCAATATTTTGACAGGGGAAACAGGAGCGGGAAAATCAATTATTATCGGCTCGGTAAATTTGGCATTAGGCGCAAAAGCGGATAAAGATATTATCCGTAGCGGCGCCGAGTACGCCCTGATAGAACTTATGTTCGAAATAAAACTTCAGGAACAATTAGATATCATCCGCTCTTATGATATCCCGATTGAAGAAGACGGGATAGTCGTTCTCCAGCGCAAAGTAATGCCGAATCGCAGTATGATTAAGATTAACGGGGAAACAGTTACGGCGGCGATCCTAAAAAAGCTGGCGGGAATGCTCCTTGATATCCACGGTCAGCACGAACATCAAACGCTGTTGAAAGCGGCTAATCACCGCGAAATTCTTGATAGTTTCGGTTACGAAGAACTTAATCCGCTTAAAAATGATCTTAAGCAAATCTTTAAAGAATATACCGCGATAAACCGTGAACTTAATAAAGAAGAAAATGAAGAATCCGCCCGCAAAAGGGAGCAGGATCTCTTAGAATTTGAAATCCGCGAAATCGAAAGCTTAAATCTCGTAATCGGCGAAGATACTTTGCTTGAAAAAGAATATCAAAGAATGAGCAATTCAGGAAAAATTCGTGAAGCGGTTGTTTTTGCTCACGGAATCACAGGTTATGACAAAGACGGCAGTGCGGGCGCCGAGATTGGCAGAGCGTTAAAGGAAATTATGGCAGTTGCGGCGATAGACGGGGAAGTAAATACCCTTACGGAGCAACTTTCAGATATTGACGCATTAATTAACGATTTTAACCGTTCGGCGGTTGATTACTTAAGTGCGCTTGAATTTGATGAACAGAAATTCATCATCACTGAAAATCGCCTAAATCAGCTAAATCACATCAAAAATAAATACCAAACCCCGATTGCGGGAATAATTGCTCTAAAAGAAGAAAAAAAGACGCGTTTGGCCGATTTGTCGGATTATGATAATTACCGCGCGAAGATTAGTGAAAAAGCGGCTGTTTTGAAGCGGGAAATCGCGGAAAAGTGTCGGCAAATATCAGCAATCAGAAAGAAATTAAGCGTTGGCTTTAAAGATAATATGATTAAAGCTCTAATTGACCTAAATTTCCCGCATATTCGCTTTGAAGCGGAAATTTCGTCAGCGGATGAGAATATATCCGCCGAAGGCTATGATAATGTCATCTTCATGATTGCGCCGAATCCGGGTGAAGCCCTTAAACCGCTCAATCAAATCGCCAGCGGCGGCGAACTTTCAAGAATCATGCTGGCGCTAAAAACCTTGAAAGCTGATGTTCTTGATAAGGGGACGCTTATCTTTGATGAAATCGATGCTGGCATCAGCGGCAAAACAGCATGGAAAGTAGCGGAAAGATTGGCTATTTTAGGCAAAGGGAATCAAGTTATCTGCATTACCCATTTACCGCAAATCGCCGCGATGGCGGATGCTCATTTTGCGATTAAGAAGGAAGTGATTAAGGAAAGAACAACGACTTCAATTAGCAAAATGACAGAAGAAGAAATTATCTATGAGTTGGCGAGATTACTTGGAACCGAGAATATAACCGATGCTGTTTTAACAAATGCAGGTGAAATGAAAGAATTGGCATCTAAATTTAAAGAAAAATAAATTAAAATATCAAATTTATCGCATACTAGAATGAAAAGATATTCTATATCAGCAAAGGACGCCGGTTAAGAATATCTAGTCGCGCCGTAGCGCGACTTTTCATACGGCAATTTGTGCCTGGCGGCCCAAATCGCAGTTTTCGGCAGGCAATAGTGTGAAGAATAATTCTAAGTCCGTAAAATACGCGAACTAAGAATTATTAAAGCTTCACACGGTAAGAAGGCTTAAAATCGCCATTCTTACGGGCTGCGTCGTGCGAAGCACGACAGTAGGTTAGTGTGAAAACTTTACAAGAAGGATGTGAATAAATTGAATTTATTAAATTACGAAAAACGCAGACGAAATTATCGTGTTTTTTTATATGTTCTGCTGTTTTCCGGGTTAATTGCTATCGCCGTTAATACTTGGTACACGTACTATACTCGTGTCCCTTCCACCATAAAGCTTAGAGCCGATACTCAGGAAACGATCAATTTTCGGGTTCCTGCGACAGGTGATATAAAGGCGGAAGAAGCAGTAACGGTAAGCGGCTTTTCAAATAATAGTATCAAACTTAACTTAAACGGCCCCGTTACATTCAAAACGGGAGTTACCAATAATTATGTCGTTGATCTCAAACTATTCGGGATTATCCCGCTAAAAAGTGTTAATATTGATATAATTCGTGATACGAAATTAAAACCGGCAGGTATACCGATCGGCATTTTCGTCAAAACGAAGGGAATACTGATAGTCGGGATTGGCGAATTTAATGATGAAAGCGGAAAAACTTTATCTCCTGCTAAATATATACTGCATCCCGGTGATTATATCTTAGCTATTAATGATGAAATAGTAGAAGATAAAGCGCGGATGATTGAAATAATCAGCCATAGTGAAGGCAATAATATGGTATTTCGGGTGATGCGAGATGATGAAGAAATAGAATTAATGATGAAGCCCGAAATGAACAAAGCAGGGGATTATAAACTCGGAGTTTGGATAAGAGATAATGCGCAGGGCGTCGGGACGATGACCTATATCAAGGAAGACGGTTCTTTTGGCGCACTGGGACATGGCATTAATGACGTCGATATCAGTGAACTTATGATCCTGGACAGCGGTTCGCTTTATCGTACCGATATCATCAATATTACCCGCGGAGTAAACGGTTCACCGGGTGAATTAACAGGTTTTATTGAGTATAGTGATAAAAATGTCCTCGGTAAGATAACTAACAATACGCCATGCGGGATATTCGGACATATTTATGGTGATATCGGTGCGCTTGACCATGAATTTCTGCCGATTGGTTTAAAACAAGATATCAAACGCGGCCCCGCACAAATAATCTGTAGCATTACAGGAGAACCAACCGGCTATGATGTGGAAATTGTTGAGATAAATCTGGAAAATGACAATATCAACCGCGGTATCGTCCTAAAAGTCACCGACCCGACGCTATTGTCGCTGACAGGCGGTATCGTCCAAGGAATGAGCGGTAGCCCGATTATTCAGGATAATATGCTAATCGGCGCCGTAACCCACGTTTTGGTTCAGGATTCGACGAGTGGGTACGGGATATTTATCGAGAATATGATCTTGAATTGACCGTAATAGTCAATGAGAAAGACAAAACCCTGATTTGTGATAGTTGGTGCTTCGCATAATTGGGGTTTTATTTCTCTTTGACAAAAGCTCGCTTTCATGATATATTTTCTTAAGATAGAAAAGATTGGAGAGGTTAAGATGATAGATATTTCTTGCTAATAATTTTGGTATGTGAATAAATAGTGATATTCTAATAAGTTTATTTAACATGCCTTTGCAAGAAAGTTTCTAATCATTCATCTCATGAAATCGAAAGCTATCTTTAATATGCAATTATCATGAGTCGTAAAGAATTAACTTTCTTGCGTCTCATTTTTTATGTTTAGAAATAAATGACAAATTTTAAGGAGGAAAAACAATGTCTCTGATAAACGTAATAAATCTAACATTTGCTTATGATTCAAGCTACGAAAATATATTCGAAGACGTCAGTTTTCAGATTGATACTGACTGGAAATTAGCTTTCACGGGGAGAAACGGAAGAGGAAAAACGACCTTTTTGAATTTGCTTCTCGGCAAGTATGAATACCGCGGAAAAATCTCTGCGAATGTGGTATTCGAGTATTTCCCTTATGATGTTTCTGACAAAAGAATTGTCACAATGGATGTGGTCAATAATATATGCCGTTCATTTATGGAATGGGAGTTAATCCGTGAACTTTCACTTCTGGAATTATCTGAGGATGTATTAAATAGGACATTCAACACACTTTCAAACGGTGAACAGACGAAAGTACTGCTTGCCGCGCTCTTTTTGAATGAAAATAAATTTTTGTTAATTGATGAACCGACCAATCACCTTGATATGCGCGGGCGGGAAACAGTCAGTAAATACCTTAACAGCAAGAAAGGATTCATTCTCGTTTCACATGACAGAGCTTTTCTTGACGGATGTGTTGACCACATTCTATCGATTAATAAAACGAATATTGAAATTCAAAAGGGTAATTTCTCATCATGGATGTCTAACAAAGAGTTAAGAGACAATTTCGAACTGACCGAAAACGAAAAACTAAAAAAAGATATCAAGCGTTTAGAAACCGCCGCCCGCCAAAGCACTGAGTGGGCGGATAAAGTAGAATCTAACAAAAAAGGCAAAGGCGCCGCCAAAAACCGTAAAAAGGGTGAAGTCAGCATTGATACAATGGCTTACAATGCTGAGAAGTCCCGCCGTATGCAACAGCGGCGAAAGAATTTGGAGCGGCGGCAGCATAACGCGATTGAGGAAAAATCATCCTTGCTTAAAAATCTGGAAAGTTCCGATAACCTTAAATTAATCAAGCTTCCTTATCACAACAATACTTTTATCAAATTAAGTGATGTTTCCATAAATTATGGTGAAAAGACTGTTTGCCGCAATATTAATTTAACGATTGAAAATGGTGACAGGATTGCCCTTTGCGGCAGAAATGGTTCGGGAAAATCCAGCATTATCAAGCTTATCTGCGGTGAGGCAATTTCATATAGCGGGGAATTGATGAAAGGAAGTCAGCTTAAGATTTCGTATGTATCACAGGATACATCGCATCTTAAGGGAAATTTATCCGATTATGCAATCGAAAACGATATTGATGAAAGTATCTTTAAAGCAATTCTACGTAAGCTGGATTTTTCCAGAGTTCAATTTGAAAAAGACATAAGTACCTTTAGCGGCGGTCAGAAGAAAAAAGTCCTCATCGCCAAAAGCTTATGTGAAAAAGCACATTTGCTTGTATGGGATGAACCATTGAATTTCATCGATGTTTTATCGCGCATCCAAATAGAAGAGTTACTGCTTAACCACAAACCGACAATCCTTTTCGTTGAGCATGATAGTATTTTTGGCGATAAAATAGCGACGAAGAAACTGGATTGTTTATTTTTTCAATAAAATATCTTTGCTGCAATTAAAGATAAACTAACAGCAAGCATACCGGAAATGTAGTAAGCAATATAATTATGGGATTGCTTTATTATTAAGGAAAAAAATAATACAAGAATGATGTTAATCAGAGAAATAATAAGACTTATTTTTCTAACTTTAATTTTCTTATTTTTGCTGAGAGGTTTATTTTTAGCTTCGACAGGTGATAAAAACCAAATAACAGCTGTTGATACTAATACGGAAATAATGGAGTAGTAAATTAGATAGTCAAAAAGCACGTATTTTAAAAGAAGAGCGAATGCTAAGTAAGTCATATTATTTGCCAGAAAGCACGCCCAATGGGAATTTGCGTGATATCCTCCGGCAGTTACCCTTAATAAGATAACCGATATTAGGAACAATGTCCCTTCGAAAAAAAGATTAAAACAAACAGAAATAATTATAATACCGACGATGTTAAGGATTGTAGAAATCAATAGCTCAAAACCGTATTTGTAAATATCAATATCATCACGTTTGTAAATGCTTTTGTCAGCAAAATATGTAGCGGCTGATGATGAGAGTTTTGCGATCATGAGTATCCTTTCTACAATATTGGATATAATGCTTTTATTTATTTTAAAACATTATAAACGAAAAGCAAGATTTCGGTGATAATTAAACACAAACTGTGATAACTGGCAGTGATATAGGAATTTGCTTAACAAATATCACAAAAACCTGTCAGTTATCATTTTAGCATTGAGGATTGTGATTTTGTCTGTTATTGTCTGATTCTAAGGTTTAAATATTAAATAACATTAAGCGCAAGGATAATTAATGATAAAATTATAAGGATAAGTAATAATGAAAAAAATTCTGTGTATTAATAAAAATCCATTTGTTAGACTATACCCAACATATGCTTTTTCAGAAACTGTTATCAATAATGAATTGACAACAGGGAATAGATTGGCATCAGTTTTAATATCTGATTATAGACAAAAAAAATGGGAAAAAAATTTAGATGGCTCGACAATCGAAATAAAGGATAATTTAATAGACATATATCTTATTGATCCTTATTCAAACAATAGTAGCGTAAAAATTTTTAGACAATGCAGTGAAGATGATGAAATAATAGTAAATATAGAGCATCAATTAATAACAAAGCCTTGGGACAATATATGTATTTTTATTAATCTTAAAAATGAAGATGATTCAATTGAAGATATATATAGTATGGGCAAATTTTATGGATTTGGATTTTATACTTCTCAACCAAATGAAAATCAGAGTTTTGAAGAAAAAAGATATAGAAATAAAAAGTTGAATTGGATGAAAATAAGTAAAATTAATAATGAAAAAATTATTTATTATATTTCATCTAATGGATTAACTTGGGAAACCTTATATTCTTGTGATATCAATACAAATGAATATTATAAATACCATATTGGATTAGAAATAACATATAGCGGTAATCAATTCTATAATTGGTTATTTTCTAATTTTATTCAGTTATGCGGGGGGACAGCCAGTCAATCACAGCCCGTCATGTATTGCGCATATCCACATAAATCATATGATTTTTATCCATTAAACCCGTTTATTAATATATTAATGGAACAGACAGATATTTTTAAGGTGTATGGGTTTTCTCTTTGGGAATACATAATCATAAATATCAATAAGGGACGTTACCTGGAATTTTTTTTAGAGGAAATTTTTATACCTAAAACAAACGCATATAAAAATGGTCATAATTATGTTCATCAGAATTTGATTTATGGATATGATGATGAGAAAAAAGAATTGAATATAATAAATTTTTATGGTGGTAAGCAAATTTATTTAACTGTTGCATACAAGGATTTTGAAAAGGCTTTTAAATTTAGTGATAATGATTATATATACATATATGAATATTATGTGAATAAAGTTGGTTACAATATGAATTTAGAGAGAATATACAATATGATTCAGCATTATTTATCCGGCGAGGATTATATTAAAATGGGATTAGGGATGTTTTCCGAGCCGGTAGATTTAGTTTATGGAATCAAATTATACGATGATTATATCAAAGATCAAAAATCAATAGATATATTACTTAATGATAGTCTAATTTCATATATATTTTATGAACATAAAAAAATTATGCAAGAAAGAATAAAATATTTAATTGCCGGTCAAGTAGTAGCTGAAAATGAAGTGAAGGAAATAAGATTGAATATTGACGAAATTGTTAATCTGTCAGCAAAAATGATGAATTTGATACTTAAAAATAGAATAAAGGAAATAGTGGATTTCAATGAAAAAATAGTTTGCCTGGTAAAACTCATAAAAAATAAAGAAATATATACTTATACCCGATTACTAAAGATACTAAAAAGTAAATTATGAAGTGCTTTATAACTTAAAAATTGTTGCTTATATGAACCTATGATTCATTTTATGATTACGAATATCACAGAAACTAACCAGTTATCATTCACATATTGAAATTCGTAATTATATCTATTAAAATCATTTTAAGCAATAACTTCAGCACTTGAAGAAAGAAATAAAAACGAAAGACCTCCAAGTTTATAAATAATTTTCGTAAGAAGATTTATTTATAAAATAGTTAAAAGCACTCTTATACACTTCTAAAAGCAGAGCTTAAAGTTTAATGTAGAGAGGAACATAAAATCTATAGCTAACCGATGGATATCTTTCCTCAAAAAGAGATGCCGAGGTGAAAGGGAGAAGGTGTGCCTATGCCGGAACAAAATGTTTATTGGTACGTCCTGTTTGTTCGGACCGGAGCTGAAATAAGAGTGGCTGAGCGGTTAAAAAAAGAACCGGGCAACGGCAGCTTTAGCCCCTTCGTCCCACAAAAGGTCTGTATATTCAGGCGGCAGGGCAAAAAATCTCACTTTCAGAAAATATGTTTTCCGGGCTACGTCTTTATCGAGTCGGATAAGCCGGCGCTTGAGTTCATTGATTATACTTACCCTATCATATATAAACAAAAGGAAGCCTATAGATTTTTATGTTATGAGAATAAGGCTGACATAGCTATGCGGGATGAGGAGCGTATTGCGCTTAGCAGGATTTTGGGTGTGAATAAAAAAATAGATATTTCGCAGGGTTTTAAAGAAGGAGATTCGGTAAAGATTATCTCGGGAGCTTTGGCCGGCAATGAAGGCATGATACAGCGGATAAATAAAGGGCGGCAGGAAGCACTTATCGGCGCTCCAATATTTGGGACAATGATTTCGGTTTCCGTTGGACTTGAGATAATAGAGAAGGTTAATGGTTAGTAAAATCCCCCCGGCAAAGGACGCGCTTAAAAATGTATGAACAATCAAAGAGGTGATTTGTTAATGATTCATAAAATAACCTATCATACATTATTAGAAAAATTCTACGGAAGCATTTATGATGTAGACAGAAAATTATTAATGGATGAAAGCGGGCTGAAAAAAGCGATAGAGTCCCTCAGCCGACAAATTTATGATTTTGGCGTTAAAAATTCCGATCGAGTAGTTTTATCCTGTCTTTCCCCGGTGTTTTTCATTATATCCTTCTTTTCATTACTAAGAATAAATGCAGTTCCGGTACTGTTACCAGGTCAAATAACATTATATGAGTTGAACTTGTTGGATAATCAAGGTGATTTTCTTTGTGTCATATCTGATCAAGATAGATGGAAAGATTCCTTTTCCACTCATCAGCCGCTAACTTTTTCAGATTATGAAGGTTATCTTTACTTAATAAAAAATGAAACAAAACCGTTAAAAGAATTAAGCGGCATGATATGTCAGCCAACTTCAGGAACAACCGGAACAGTAAAAATTTGTGTACGAGACGAATATGGCTGTATTGCGGAACCGGTGAATCATGCCAAGACGGTAGAATGTCGACCGGCCAGCATTTATTGTCCGCTGGCGCTAAATCATGCTTATGGGTTTGGTACGGCATTCTTACAAGCATTTCTGTCATCAAGTATGTTGTATTTAAGCAGTAGCGTAAATCCAAGAACAATTATCAATTTATTTCATGAAAAAGCAATAGATTTATTCACTGCGACTTCCAATATTGTAGAACTCTTAAGTGAAGCAAAGATTTCAAAAGAAATTTTCATTCCCCGATACATTTATACAGCAGGTTCTCCGCTTGAGAAGTCGGTTGCCGGGAATTTTTATCAAAGATTTAACAAAAATGTTTTTGCTTCTTATGGCTCTACAGAAACCGGCGAGATGTGTATTGAAAGAATTGAGGGGATATACGAGACAGGAAATGTAGGGAAACCGTTGGCTTATACGAAAATACGGCTAAAAGCAGACGAGGAATACCAATATATTCAAGTTTCCAATCCGTCCCAAATGTTTGGATATTTAAATGAAAAAGGATTAATTGAAAAGCCTTTCTTAGAAGAGGGGATATGGCACTCGACAGGTGATGTTGGCCATGAAGATTCGGCCGGCCGGATTTTAGTCCAAGGCCGAAAAAATAATTTGATCAATGTATTCGGAAAAAAAGTTAATCCGACAGAAGTAGAATGTTTTATCAAAACCATTAACGGCGTTAAAGATGTAGCCGTCTTTGCGGGGCATCACCGCTCCGGCTCCGAACTTGTGTATGCCTTGGTGCAGTGCAGTGATTCGCTAAAAATAGAAGATATCATTACAAAGTGCAAACATAACCTTATGCACTATAAAGTTCCGGTGAAAATAAAAAGAGTAGCAGAAATCCCGCGAAATATATCGGGAAAATTAATCAAAAACAAAATTTCTTTATTACCAAGTAACGTGAAGGAATAATTATTTTATGAAAGAACATAAAAATATAATTGGTGTCGGCGGTTCAATACATGATTTTTCAAGTTGTCTTATTCAAGATGGTAATCTGAAATATTACCTGGAAGATGAACGCATTGTAAGAAAAAAACACGCATATTATCCCGGCATGACGGAACTAATGTATTACAACGCCGCAGATATTTGCCTTGAAGACAATGAGCTTACGTTCAAAGATATTGATTTAGTGGTTGGAAATGATATTTTATCTTCTTTTTATTGCAAAAGAATTAAAAAATCAGTGACAGAATTTAAATCAATTAATCATCACCTGGCTCATTCAAGCAGCGCATTTTATCCTTCCTCATTTGATGAAGCAGCTATTCTTACCATAGATGGCGGCGGAAATGAGTTCACACATGAAGATGGAGAAAATAAAATCGAGGTTTGCTCCTTGGGAGTTGGTTGCGGAAAAGAAATCAACCTATTGAAAGTTCAAAAAGGAATTCGGTTAAAAGCAAAACAATTTGAAAACAAAATTGATCCCGTAATAAATTCGCTGGGCGGTTTCTATGGCGCGGCGACATATGCCAGCGGTTTTACATTCCATGAAGAAGGCAAAACAATGGGATTAGCACCATACGGAACCTCTCGTTATTTGAAAGAACTGATGGAGTACATAACTCTTGAAAATGGCGGTATATTCAAATTTTCTTTAGCAGGATTAAATTATTTATATCAATTCAGAAAAATATGGGAAAAAGAAAAGGATCAAGAAAAGCAGTTTAGCTATAGAGCGGATATCGCATATGCAGCTCAGTTTATTACCGAAAAAGCGCTAATCCATGTTGCGGAGTATCTTAGAGAACTGACCCGTTCGGAAAATATTTGCTTGGCCGGCGGGGTCATACTTAATAGCGTTGCAAATTATAAACTTTATAAAGCAGGCTTGTTTAAAAACTATTTTATTCAACCGGCCGCAGGTGATAACGGGACGTCTATCGGAGCGGCATATTATGGATGGCATGTAATTATGAACCAAGATCGACAAATAAAAGGAGGAAGCTAATATGTTTAGCCCATATTTAGGAAAAGTATATTCGGACGAAGAAATTATGAATGATATCTTGCAGTATGAGGATATGATTATACACTATGTCAGCAAAGATATATTTAAAGAAGCTGCTGATTCCATTGCCGGAGGAAATATTATCGGGTGGTTTCAATCAGGGTCTGAGTGCGGTCCAAGAGCATTAGGGCATAGAAGTTTATTAGCTGACCCGAGACGAAAAGAAATGAAAGATATTGTAAATCACCGGGTCAAATTCAGAGAATCTTTTCGCCCTTTTGCCCCTTCGGTATTATGGGAACATCAAAATGATTATTTTGACTTGGATATTCCTTCGCCATATATGCTGATGGTTGCAGATATTTGGCCGAAAAAGCGGGACATAATTCCATCGGTTACTCATGTTGACGGGACGGGCAGGTTACAAACAGTAATCAAAGAATTAGCACCCCGATATTATCAATTAATTGAAAGTTTTTATGATATTACTGGTATTCCCATTGTTCTCAATACATCTTTTAATGTAAAAGGCGAGCCGATTGTCGAAACTCCCGCAGATGCAATTCGCTGTTTCTTAGGCACTAATTTTGATGAATTATATATCCATAACTATGTGATTCATAAAAAGGGGGTAACGGTATGATTAGTGTTGGGTTTGGTGGCTCTGGTCATGACTTTTCAACATGCATAATAGAAAATGATCAAGTTCTCAGCTTCATTGAGGACGAAAGAATATTGCGGAAAAAGCACAGCTTCTTTGAGGGGATGGGACAGGCACTCATGAAAATGCCGGCAATTAATTATTGCACAAAAGTCGCCCGATTAGACGATGTTATCCCTGATTGTGTGGTGGCCAACAATTCATTGGAACAATATTATTATGCGCGGTATAAATATAAAAATCAAATTCATTTTATTGGTCATCATTTATCACACGCGGCAAGTGCGTTTTTTCCCTCAACATTTGAAGAAAGCGCAGTACTTATCTTGGATGGTGCCGGTTTTGCTGATGAAAAAGGAATGAATGATTCTACTTCTCTTTGGCATGGAAATAAAAATGAAATCACCAAAATCAAATCGCATGGCGCCAAAGTTCTTTCAAGAAAATTGTTTGATAATATGATTGATGTTGCCGAAAATTCTATCGGTG
Source organism: Lachnospiraceae bacterium (assembly GCA_009787745.1). Taxonomy (GTDB): domain Bacteria; phylum Bacillota; class Clostridia; order Lachnospirales; family Lachnospiraceae; genus UBA935. The sequence goes on along the minus strand of WQST01000009.1, from coordinate 8,792 downwards.
TTTTTTACCATATTATTACCCATATTATTGGCTTTGGCCTATTTGAGGAAGGTAAAACAATGGGGTTAGCTCCATATGGGACTAATAAGCTTTATAATCAGATCAGAAGCTTTATTGATTATGGCGCAGAAGGTAGCTTTTTATTTAGCCTTGATGGGATTAAGGAACTTTTTGCTTATGCAAAAACCCAAAATCTTGAAGATTTTGATGTCAGGGCAAATTTTGCTTGGGCAGCCCAAAAAATTGTTGAAGATGCGGTTATCCATAGTGCTCTTTATCTGAAAAATCAAACGAATACTGATAATATTTGTATTGCCGGGGGTGTTGCGCTTAATAGCGTGGCAAATTATAAGTTATATAAAACCGGCTTATTTAAAAATTACTTTATTCAGCCGGCAGCAGGTGATAACGGGACATCAATAGGAGCCGCTTATTATGGTGCGTATTGTATCGGAAAGATAAAAAGAAAATATACGGAATAATTAACTCACAAGGATGCTAATCGCATGGTTATAGATTTTTTAAAGTTCAGAAATTTCAAAATGTGCGGAAGACATCTTTTACTGCAACCTCATTTAGATGATATTGCATTCTCTATCGGGCATGTATTATCAGAAAAGATAATTCCCCGTGAGGAAGCAATCGCGTATACAATATTTGGCAAAGAAACTTTTAATATCAGGAATTATGCGAATTGCGAAAAAACGCTTAAATTATTAGAAAAAGAAGAAGAACAATGGTTTTCTTTCTCAAAAATTCGTTATGACCGTTTCTGCTTAGAAGAAGCAGGATACAGAGGCATCAGTAATGTAAGGACGCTTTTTCAGCCCAAAGCCGCCAATGTTTTTTCGGAAACAGCTCAAATACCACCGATAGAAAACGGTGAAGATGTTAATAATTTAGTAAAGGAGTTAGTCCGGGGTGGTTACCGGTATATATGGGTGCCGGCAGGGGTCGGTGGGCACTGCGATCATCTGGCAGTCCGGCAATCAGTTTTAAATCACATGCCATCCTGCCCTGAAACACAAATAATATTCTTTTATGAAGAGTTGCCATATAGTCATTATTCGGCGCCGATTAAATGGGAAGAAGTATTTATTTCCGGCTTTAAATTTGCCGGTAGAGTAGTTTATCAACCGGAACAAGTCAAGAGCGAACAAAAAGCGAGTAACTTAGAAATTTTTTATTCACAAATTAATGAAAGTCAAGCAAAAGTATTATCTGCACAAGCTGAATCTTTTTCTATATGGATTCGAAATGAAAATTTTGAAGAAATAAAGTTAAAAATCACCTAAATTCAAAAAGAAAAGAATAACAATTATGATGCAAGTGCCTTTACATATCCCATATTTTGATGAACAAGAAGAGATTGCTGTAAAAAAAGCAATACGCAGAAAAATGATCGGAATGGGACCAATGGTCTCCACTTTTGAAAGAGAATTCCGCAAATATGTTGGTGCAGCTGAAGCAATTGCAGTTAATTCTGCGACGGCGGCTCTTCACTTAAGTGTAGATGTTTTGGGGATAGGGGCCGGGGATGAAGTAATCACAACGGCAATGACATTTTGCTCGACGATACTGGCTATTAAGTACACAGGAGCAAAACCTGTTTTTGCAGATATTAATTCGCATGACATGTGTATAGATCCCGTTTCAGTGGAAAAAAAAGTTTCCCCTAAAACCAAAGCGATTCTGATCGTCCATTATGCCGGTTACCCTTGTGATTTGGAAGCAATTATTAAAATATGTCAGAAATATAATCTTGCTTTAATTGAGGATGCGGCACATGCATTACCGACGGTCTTAAATGGTAAATATACCGGTGCCGACGAAACGCGCATTCGGAATCTGATCTGCTTTAGTTTTCAAGCAACAAAAACGCTTTCTATCGGGGATGGCGGCATGGTTACAACGAGCGATCATGAGTTGGCTGAAAGGATCAGAGAAAAAAGAATTTTTGGGATGCACAAAATAGATGATCGGCAAGCTTTAGATATGACATTACAAAATGAAGTTCAGAGTTTAGGATATAAATATAATATGACGGATATTGAAGCGGCAATAGGAATCGTACAATTAAAAAAGCTTAATCTAATGCATAGTTTAAGAGAGGCTTTAGTCTGTAGATATAAAGAAATCCTGTCCGATGTACCGGGTTTAATGTTTTTAGAAAGCTTAGTGGGTGGAAATTCGTCATGGTACATTATGGCAGTAAGAATCATTAATGATGAAAAATTTAGCAAAAGAGACCGATTAATTTCATATTTAGCCAATCAAGGGATAAAAACGACGGTGCATTTTCGTCCGGTCTATCAGTTCCCCTATTTTAAGAAAATTATCGCGGATACAGTTGAGCTTGAAGTAACAGATAAGCTTGCGGGGGAAGTATTGACACTTCCGCTTTACCCGGCGATGACGGTTTACGAAGTAGAATATGTTGCAAATCATATCAGGAAATTCTTTTCGTCAAAAGCATTTGCATCTTAAAGGAGAAAGAACGTAGTGGTTAAAGAAAAACCGTCAAGGCTTCATTTATACCCGACGATGAAGTGCCAATTAAATTGTAAATATTGTTATGTCGATGCGGTTAATAAAGATAATACTTGTTTAACGATTAAACAATATGATTCGATACTGAATGACGCGGTTGAATTGGGAGTGAATACTGTTGATATTGCCGGTGGCGAACCATTGCTTTATCAAGAAATTATGGAACTACTTTTAATGATTAGAGATAAAAATCTGGACTGCTTGCTGGTGACAAATGGTTTAGCTCTGGACAGATATATAGAAAAGCTTGATCAAGAAAAAGGGCTAATATCCCAATTACATGTCTCTTTAGATTCCGCCAATGCCGAAAGACATGATTCAATTCGCATGCGAAAAGGGACACATCAAATAGTGGTGCGGAATCTGGCTCGATACATAGATAAGAACATAAGTTCTGTTATTATTAACTACGTTTTTCAAATTGGCAGTTGTGAAGATATCTTAGATTTGCTTAATTTTTCTTTTTCGCTTGGTGCTTGCGGAATTGATATTCAAATGATAATGAATGTAGGTGAAAAGGTTAAAGGCAATAGTTTTTCCGTTGATATTGCCAAAAGCCTTAATATTCTTAAAATGATTATAGACTGGGCAGCAGAAATGGAACATAAAAATTTTCAAGTTGTTTGTGTTCTTCCAAGTTATCTATATCCATTATTAAAAGCTGAAAAAATAAATGTAAAGCAGTTAAAAAATATGCAGCTCGTTTACAGATACGGATTAGGAGATAATGCCGCCTACAGAAAAATGATTGTAATTAACCATAACGGCGATGTGACCGGTAGTACGACATTTATTAATAATCCGGAATGGTTCATTGGAAATGTTAATAATGAACCGTTAAAAGAATTGTGGCGAAAATCATCTGAAATGATAAAGAAACTGGATGGGGGGAATTGTAGCAATTTAAAAGCGGAATGCCGCGATTGCCCTTCGAAGAGATATTGCAATGGGAAAGATCCGGTAGTATTTGAACGATTGATTTCCGGAAATATATGTTCTTTTAAGCAAGTGCTACATAAATATTTAAACAAATAATGAGGTGTGAAGTTTGAAAGTAAACTTTCAAACAGGAGGTGTAAAAAATGGAAAAAACGCAGGTACAAGAAAAAATTTGCAAATTGGCAGAAGATTTGTTTCAAAAAGAGATTGTAAATGTTGATGAAAATGCCAACTTATATTCTTATTTTGAAATGACTTCGATTGATGTCTTGCAATATCTGCTGTCGATTGAAAATGAGTTTGATTTCGAGTTTGAGGATGAATATCTTAATGAAAATATTCTATATGAGATTAGCAGTTTAACAAGCTACGTTATGGAAAATGTAATTGTGCAAAATAATTCATAAATAAGGTGATTCATGGAAAATCCTTCAATTTTAACTTTATTATTGACTTATGCCTGTAATTTGACTTGTCCATTTTGCGGGCAAAATGATATACGTAAAAACAAGCATCTATATGAAAAGCAATTTCAACTTAGCTTGGATCAAGTTAATCTAATTTTAGATGACGCCCAGCGAAGCGGGATCAGAAATGTGAATCTTTGGGGCGGGGAACCGTTGCTTCATCCGGATATCTTTGAAATTATCAAGAGCATAAAGAAAAGAAGAATGCGTTGTTTTATGGTGACAAACGGCACTTTACTGTATAAATATGCACAGGATATCGTTGACTCAAAATTAGATTTTTTACAAGTATCCATTGATGCGCTAAAGGTTGAGCACGATTTATTAAGGAAACATCCTGATTTATTTCAAAAAATTGCGGATGGGGTACAAAGGATTAATTCCATCAAACGAATATTCCCTTTTATATCAAGTGCAACAGTAATAATGCCATATAATATAGGCAAGCTTGATGAACTTGCGGATGAAGTATTTACGATTGGCATTGGGACAATGTTTTTTCAATTATTAATGTCTTATCCTGATAAAACCATAGTCAAATACAAAAAAATGCTTCATGATGACTATGGGTTTGCTTTAGAAAAGATTAATGCCATTGATTCATTCAGGGGCGACTTGATGACATTGCAGGATTTTACTCTTGGCGAGGAAAAGATAAATCAAATCAGCAATAAATATAAAGAGAAGGTAACATATCCCAATATAATGAACCGGGATGGTTATAGATACTATTTACAGGATGAGGGTCTGATTCCGTATGATAAGACCGATGGTTGCTGGAGCATAAAATACAAAATTAATGTACAGCCGAATGGCGACGTCGTGCTTTGCCCGGATTTTCCGGATTTTGTCATCGGAAATGTATTTACGCAATCAATCGCAGAGATATGGAGAAGTGAGAAAAGACGGAAATATATAGAGAATTTTAACCACGGAAAACCTCTTCCGGTTTGCTTTCAATGTTGCCAATTATGGGATAAAGAAGAGTATGGAAGTTGGCAGGGGACAAAGTAATGCCGCTTAGTTTACCAACAATTACAATTATAGTCCCTTACTTTAATAAATGGACAAGAACGAAATATCTTTTAGAATCCTTGAATTATCAAGAAGGGGCAGAGGGAATATTCGATGTGATTATTATTGATGATGGCTCTGATCCTCCCATCGGTTCATTTATTAAAAAAACCTATTTGTTTCCCCTACAGATTATCTATCAAAATAATAGCGGCCGTTCTGCGGCGAGAAATTCCGGGCTTCATATGGCAAAAGGCGAAGTCGTCCTATTCATTGACGACGATATCATTTTGCCACCAAGTTTTATCAGAAAACATTCAGAAATTCATGCGAAAAGAAAAAACGTATTCGTGCACAACCCAATATATGATTTGCCGGAGTATACCTTATTAAGCAATCCGGAAAATGGTGAATATTATGATTTTTTAAAAATAAAAACCCCCGGCAAATCATTAGGGAAACGCTTATCCTTAAATGCTGTTTTTGATAATCGGGAGCAGTTTGAAAAAACCGGTAGAATGTCACGATTAGAAAAACTCATCACCGAAATCTTATTGACCGAGGGGACGGAAAGCTTACGCTGGATAGGTTGTGTTGGCGGCAGTATTAGTATTTGCCGCAAAACGGCTCTGAAATTTGGCGGTTTTGATATGAATTTCAAAGTATGGGGCGGAGAGGATTTTGAGTTTGGGTATAGGCTGATAAAAGCCGGTTTAGAAATTGTTTACGACCGGGATAATCGCATATACCATATAACACATGCGCATAAAAACCCTGATAGCGAGCGCAATGCCGGTTTTGATTATTTTTATCAAAAGCATGAAGATCCATTTATTCTTGAGTTGTATCAATATATATATAATAAATCGCTGAAACCCAAAGATTTTTTAGAAAGAAGGATATCATATGAGTCGGGATAAATTGGCGTTATTCGGTGGCATGCCGGTGCGCGAGAAGCCTTATACAACTTGGCCGGAATTTTCAGATGCAGATTGTGAAAATTTACTCCAAATATTAAAAAGCGGGGTATGGTCAAGAGCCAAGTACACCAATCATTTAAAATTTCAATATGAAAATGAAAGTGAGATAGCGAAATTCGAACAGCGTTTCGGTAGTTTTTTGGGAACTCGGTATGGGATATTTGTAAACAGCGGAACTTCAGCACTTCATTTGGCATTTGCGGGGCTTGATTTAAAAGAAGGCAGTGAAGTTATTACAACGCCCTATACCTTTTTTAGTACGATAGCGCCATTGTATAAATATCGCTTAAAGCCTGTCTTTGTTGACATTGATGAAAGCGGTAATATTGACGGGGGGCTGATTGAAGCCAAAATCACAAGTAAGACAAAAGCGGTTTTAATTTTGCATTGCGCAGGATATCCGTGCGATATGGAAAAAATTAAAAGAATTTGTGAAGAACATAACCTCTTTTTGGTTCAGGATTGTGCGCATGCAATCAGTTGCAATTATAATCATAAACATGTTGCTTCTTTTGGCGATATCAGCATTTTCAGCTTTGAGGCTTCAAAGAACTTAAATTGCGGGGAAGGTGGTTTTGTAGCTGTAAATGACGAAAAATTATTTGAAAGAATGTTTTCAATACAAAGCTGCGGAAGGCCGCTTGGTGAAGATTGGCGTTCACACATAAATATGAGCGAAAATTATCGCCCCACAGAGTTTCAGGCGAGCATTGCCCTGACGCAGTTAGATAAAGTTCAAGACCAAGAAGAGCGGAGAATAAAAAACCGTATTTTATTGGATAAGTTATTAAAAGATAATCCCCTGCTAGAACCGATTATTTTAAAGAAACCGGCTACTTCTCATGGAAATTATTCCTATCTATTAATAATAAAAAAGGAATATCAATCTTTGCTTTCAGGAAAGCGTTTGGCAATTTATTTAGAAACAGAAGGCATACCTTGTCACTGTGGATACAAAGAGTTGGTTTACAATCTTAAATTTTGCAAACAATTTTATTCAGATGAAATGCGAAGAGAGATGAATTCCCAATTTCCGACGGCAATGCGGTTTAGCAAAAGTTTGGTATGGCTTCCGCAAACGATTCTGTTAAGTAGTGCAGAGGATGTGGAAGATGTAATAAAAGCTATCAATAAAGTGCTTGAGTACTATAGTAAATGATTACGTAGGAGATAAACTTATGGCAGGAAAAGAAATTCGTTTAAAGCGGATATTTAAATCGGATGACTGTGTGTTTGCGGCAATAGATCACGGAATAACAAGTGGTTCAATAGAGGGGATGGAGTCGTTTGCTTCAATAAGAAAGCTTATCTCAAACATTTGTCCGGATGCTTTTATTCTACATAAGGGGGTTCTAAAAGCTTTAGGCAACGCGATTAACAATAAAACCGGTATTTTCATGCATTTGTCAGGCGGTTTGAATTTTTCACAAAACAAAAATTCAAAAATCTTGGTTGGGACAGTCGAGGAAGCATTATATTTTGGCGCGGATGGTGTTTCTGTTCATATTAATCTTGAACCATGCGGCGTAGAGCAAATGCTTTCTGATTTAGCTCATATATCAAATCGGTGTGAAACTTATGGTCTGCCATTACTTACGATGGTTTATCCGCCATCATCAATAATATGCGGATCCGTTGAATCGGCTCCTTATATTTTGCATGGCATTAGAATATCTGCTGAACTGGGGGCGGATATTGTTAAAATACCGTATTTTACCGGAATGGAAGAATATGCGGAGGAAATAAAAGGTAACGAAATTAAAGTTTTGGTCGCAGGCGGAGAATGGACGGAAGAACGCCAGGTGATGCTTGCGAAAGTTCAAACTGCTATGGAAGCGGGCTGCTTAGGAGTTTGCATGGGAAGAAATATATTTCAATCAGAGAATCCCGGAGAATGTGTTAAGCAACTTAGAAATATTATGCTTAGAGAAAAATTATTATAAAGTGAGGATTGTTTTATGGTAAAAGAAAATATATGGATTGATCTGCGTCGCTTTAATCATAAAGATGAGTTATTAGCGGCAGTTACAACCGTAACGGTTCAAAGACTGCTTGTTAATGCTACAATAGGTCCTTTAGAAGAATTCGGTGCAAGATTTGAGATTATTTACTATGTGGTTGATGTAAAAGACCTTGGTAAAATCCCGAAATCATCATTAGTCATAGCAGAAAAAGAAATGATATTAAATGCGGTCAAAAAACAGAATTTCCGTTGTGGGCTTTTTGTTTATGTAAATGATGAAAAATCTTTAGATACAGCATGGAAGTCGGGAATACAGTATGATTATTTGGTAATTCAGTTTAAAGACCAAACAAATATCCCCTTGGAGCTTATTATTGCACAGATTGAACATAAGAAAGCAAAAACGATCTTACTGAAAGTGGTTATGTCATTAGAAGATGCGATGGTAACATCACAAGTTTTAGAACGGGGGCCGGATGGGATAGTATTAAGTGACTGGAGTTCTGACGATTTGGATAAAACCAATGTTTTATTAGAAGCGGCTAATAAGGTTGCCCTTAGTGAAGTTATTGTTGAATCAATTGAATATATTGGGCTTGGTGACAGAAGCTGTATTGACACTGTTTCTTTAATGGGGCAGGATGAGGGAATGATTATCGGCTCTACCTCAAATGGGGGCATAATGGTATGCAGTGAAACACATTACCTTCCATATATGGATTTGCGGCCATTTAGAGTTAATGCCGGGTCGGTGCATTCTTATGTTATGGCACCGGAGAATTCAACGAATTATATCAGTGAACTTAAAGCCGGAGTCAAATTATTATGCGTCAATACAAAAGGCGAGGCAAGGGTGGTCGCTGTCGGAAGGAGCAAAAC
>WQST01000008.1 GCA_009787745.1 Lachnospiraceae bacterium | reverse complement strand
TTTAGATTTTTAATCGTTCCTCTGTTAGAGCCGAAAAGCCCGACATAGTCACGTGTTGAAAGGTTGATGTTTAAGTTACTGATAGTATAATTATTTCCGTCGAATACTCCAAAAAATGGAGCAGCGTTCGTCCCGATAGGGTTCCAGTTGATACCCGCTAAATCAATATCAGAAGCCAGTCTAAAAACCGCAGTTACAAGTCTTACACCTTCATATGTACTATTACTGTTTATTCCTGTTGCATATGCTAATAAAGAGTCTATATCACGAATAATGAATGGAAATGCTTCTGTTCCGTTTTCAAATAAGGGTTCTTCCTCAAGTTCTTGAATATCCTCATCATCTTCATCCAAGGATTCTTCTGTATCGTCATTCTCCAACTCAGCTTCTTCATCATCAGAATCCTGAGCCTCATCATCGATATCCCCTTCATCATCCAACTCCGAATCATCAATTTCATTGACATTATCTACAAACTCCCCTTCAACAGCAAAAACATGATTCAAATCAAACGTCGTCATCAATAAAATAGCACACAATAAAAAAGAAATAATTCTCTTAGCAAATTTTTTCATAAACATCTCCCGTAATTTTTGCAATATAAAAGTATATGAATCTCCAGATACAACATAACATCCAACCATACTAAAATGCAACAACAAATTCGCCAAATTCACTTTTTTCCGCCTGCGGTTTTCGCTCGAATAATTAAAGACAATCTACACATAAAAAAGAAACCGTAACATTAATTACGATTTCTCAAATATTTTAGCACTGTATCTACATCGCCGAAACCTTCATCAAACCACTTCCACCCAATCCGCCGGGGCTTCGATTTTACCAAGCTGAATCCCCGTTAAAGTATCGTATAATCGCTGTGTCAATTCGCCGATGCCGCCGTTACCGATCTCGACTTCTGTTTCCCCTTTTTTTAGGAGACCGACAGGGGAAATGACCGCGGCGGTTCCGGTACCCCATATCTCTTTTAACGTACCGCTCTTGGCGGCGGAAATAATTTCATCGGCGGATATTTGCCGTTCGCTTACATCATACCCCCATAACTTGCACAGTTCAATACAACTGCGTCTGGTAATACCGGGTAAAATGCTGCCGCATAGGGCAGGGGTGATTATTTCTTCATTTATTTTAAAGAAAATATTCATGGCGCCGACTTCTTCAACATATTTACGTTCAATCCCGTCAAGCCACAAAACTTGTGAATACCCGGCTTCTTTAGCCTTAATTTGCGCCTTCAAGCTGGCGACATAATTAGCCCCCGCTTTAGCTTCGCCCAATCCTCCGCGGACGGCACGGACATATTCCTCTTCGACCCATATTTTTACAGGATTAAGTCCTTCCGGGTAGTATGCTCCGACAGGCGAGAGAATAATGATAAATTTATATGACGCCGAAGGGCGAACGCCTAAAAATGGATCGGTGGCAATAATAAAGGGGCGAATATAAAGTGATGTGCCGGGTCTGTCGGGAATCCAATCGGCGTCGATGGCGACAAGTTCTTTAACCGCTTGGACATAATCAGGAACCGGGATAGTCGGGATGCAAATTCTTTCACAGGTATCGTTTGAGCGTTTTGCGTTAAGTTCCGGTCTGAATAAAAGAATCCGTCCATCGCCGGCTTTATAAGCTTTAAGGCCTTCGAACAATTCCTGTCCGTAATGAAAAACCATCGCCGAGGGTTCCAGCGGAACCGGGCCGTAGGGGATAATGCGGGGGTCATGCCAGCCATTATCTTCCGTATAATCCATGATAAACATATGATCGGTGAAAATAGTACCGAAGATTAGCGGATTATCAGCTTCGGGCAGGAGTTTCGGGGCAGGGGCTTTTTCAATGCGGATATTTAGCATGGGAATGTCCTTTCGTGGTATGTTGTTCGTCGCTTAGATTATTATAATACTAATTTAATGTAAATTCTACTAAAAATTAGTTGAAGGTTATTCGGTTAAAAAACTTGTCATCGATAACATAACATTTTAACAGGGAAGCCGCATCTTAATACAGGTGCCGTTCCGCGGTTCGGAAGTAATGATGATGCCGTAGCGGTCGCCGTAACAAAGTTTCATTCGCTGATTGATATTGTATAAGCCGATACTGTCGCTCCGTGTAGGATTGTAGGTATTGATATCGTCGATCAGAGCAGTTAGCTCTTTTTCCTCCATTCCGCAACCGTTGTCCTTAATTTCTATTATTAAGTCGGGTCTTTCCTGATAAATAATGATTCTGATCTCACCATCACTTTCGGCTTCTTCAAGTCCATGCAGAACCGCATTTTCAACGATTGGCTGCAAAAGTAGCGGTAGGATATTATAGTTTTGCAGATTGACTTCGTCAGAAACCTCTAAGTAATAAACGAATTTATCGCCGAAACGAAGTCTTTGGATAGCAAGATAAGTTTCGATATGATTGAGTTCTTTTTCTAAGGCGGTGAAAGCGGTTCCGGTATTTTCAAGGACGTAGCGCATAGATTTACCAAGTAATTTAATTGCCGTTGCGACTTCTTTATCGCCGGTAGAAAAAGCTTTCATGCGGATAGTTTCAAGGGCATTGTACAAAAAATGCGGATTGATTTGACTCGCCAGCATTTTAAATTCCATTACTTGTTGTTCGTTTTCCAAGTCTTTTTCTTTGATCAGGGTTTCATATATACGGGCGTCTTTTTCTTTGATTTGCTCGACCATGATTTCTAGGTCGGCAAAAGCCGCCGAAACTTCATCGGCTCCTTTTACGGAATCGGTGATAACATAGTCTTCCTGACTGACGCGGTGCATCGTTTCACGAAGGGTAAATATCCGCCTGGTAAAGTAGACCGTAAAAAAGTGGATCAGAACACCGGGAATAATTATCGCAAAGACAATGATCAAAATATTCGTCATTGTGATATTACGGATATTTTGATACGCTTCGCTGTCTAAAACAGTGATGTATATTTTCGATTCGGATTGATACATTCTGAGGGTTGAGACCTCGGCAAGGTAACGAGTTCCGTTTATCGCGGCATCACCCTGAAAGGTGAAAAAGTCGGCTTCCAAGTCGATATCTACTTTTTGCCTGCGTCCGTAATCATCGCGGTTTGAACTGAAAAAGGCGACGTCACTATCGACAGATAAAGTGATGCTGTACATACCGCTGTCGATTCTTGTTTTGAGGTAATTATCACTGATTTTTAGCACTAAAACAGCTTGAATATCAGAATTAACCAGAGGGATTCGCTGAATCAGGCAGAGGTTCCAGTATTGATTCCCGAATTTGTCTTCGGTGATCATTGACAACCAAAACGCGCTTGATTGTTGAAGGGCTCTTTGATACCAGTCAGCCGCTTTGATTTGATCATCGGAGGGGAAAAATTCTTTATATGCGCTGACGGTTGGGTTATCGGTATAAATTTCGACACTTTCGACGTCGGCGTAGTTGACGGCGTATTGTTCGAGAATGGTTATATCATTGACTTTTTCTATGAAATCACGATCTGAGTTATAGAGTTCGGTGAGGATGTTCTGGACATTTTTGTTGGTGGCAATGGCGCGGGAGATATTGAAGGTTTGAGTGGTTATTTCGAAGAGGATAGTTCTGACGCGTTGGTTGTCGGAATTAACCAAATCGCGTTGGTAGCTGGTTAGGATGCGGGAATTATTGGTCAGTAAGAAAACGCCGATTAGGGTGATGGGGAGGAAAATGGCGACGAAGTATATAGAATATAGTTGTTGTCTGATTTTTAGGCGTTTGAGTTGATTCCACATGTTTTTAGTATATCGCTTTGGCAGGGAAAAATAAAGTACATTAACAACTAAAATTTCATGCTTTTGACATGAAATTTTGACGGTTGTGTTCAGGTGAATAATTGGATATAGTTTTTCTAGTGGACACTATTTATATTAGGAAGAGGGAGATAATTTATGAAATTCAGTAATGGTTGTTGGCTGCAAATTGAAGGTTGTGCTTGTTTTGCCCCGAAAGAAGCGTATTTTACCACAGTTACGGATAATAAGGTAACGATTATGACTCCTACGCAGGATATTAAACATCGCGGTGATACACTTGGCGGTATTAATTTGACTCTGGAAATCACTTCTCCGGCACCGGAAATTCTTCGTGTCCGGACTTATCATCATAAAGGAGCTTTTCCAAAGGGGCCTGAGTTTGAGTTAGAACTGACAGGGGAGCTTCCTTTAGAGGTTAGCGACAGTGAGGAAGTGATAACTGTTAGCAGTGGGTCGCTTAGTTTGGAAATTGCGAAAAAGTCTTGGGGGATGGTGTACAAAAGAAAATTGACCACTACAGTCAATGAAGAAGCCGAATATGAAATCATTACCAAGAGTAGCGGACGTGACCTTGGTTTAATGAAAACCAATTGGAAAGGTTTTTACTATGATAAGGGCGACTATAATGAGACTTATATGCGTCAGATGCTTTCGTTATCTGTCGGTGAATTGATTTATGGTACGGGCGAGCGTTTTACAGCTTATGTAAAAAATGGGCAAAGTATTGATATATGGAATGAGGACGGCGGTACATGTACCGAGCAGGCTTACAAAAATATTCCCTTTTACCTGACGAACAAGGGGTATGGCGTTTTCGTTAACCATCCTGAGAAGGTTTCTTTTGAGATGGCGTCGGAGATGACCACCCGCGTCGAATTTTCGGTTCCCGGCGGGTATCTTGATTATTATTTGATAAATGGACCGACGATGAAAGATGTTTTGACACGTTATACTGACCTGACGGGGAAACCTTCGCTTCCGGCGCCATGGACTTTTGGGTTGTGGCTTTCGACTTCATTTACGACGAATTATGACGAAGAGACAGTTATGAGTTTTATTAACGGAATGATCGAGCGGGGGATTCCGCTGCGGACTTTTCATTTTGATTGCTTCTGGATGAAGGAATTTCATTGGTCGGATTTCGTTTGGGACAATCGAGTTTTCCCTGACCCGAAAGGGATGCTAAGTCGGATTAAGGCGCTTAACTTGAATATTTGTGTTTGGATTAATCCTTATATTGCGCAGGAATCATGTCTCTTTGATGAAGGGATGGCTAATGGTTATTTTGTTAACAGACTGAACGGTGATGTGTGGCAGTGGGATATGTGGCAGCCTTCGATGGCACTTGTCGATTTCACGAATCCCGAAGCATGTGTTTGGTATCAGGAAAAACTGGCGGCTCTTATGGATATGGGTGTTGATTGTTTCAAAACTGATTTCGGCGAAAGGATTCCGACAGAGGGCATTTGTTATTTCAATGGTTCCGACCCTCATAAGATGCATAATTATTATACTCAATTATATAATGAATGTGTTTTTGAATTATTGGAGAAAAAGCGCGGTATCGGTGAGGCGGTTTTATTTGCCCGCTCGGCGACGGCGGGCGGGCAGAAATTCCCTGTGCATTGGGGCGGTGATTGCTGGTCGGATTATGAGTCGATGGAACAGAGCCTGCGCGGCGGTTTGTCTTTAACGATGTCGGGATTTGGTTTCTGGAGCCATGATATCGGCGGTTTCGAGCATACTTCGACAGCGGATGTGTATAAGCGTTGGTGTGCTTTCGGGCTTTTATCTACGCATAGCCGTTTGCATGGTTCGACATCTTACCGGATTCCATGGGCTTATGATGATGAAGCGGTTGATGTGGTTCGTTTCTTTACTAGGCTTAAGAATCGCATGATGCCGTATCTTTTCGCGAATGCGGTGATGACGGCTGAAACGGGTGTGCCGATGATGCGCAGTATGGTTATGGAATTTACGCATGATCGTATTTGTGATTATTTGGATAAGCAGTATATGCTTGGCGACAGTCTTTTGGTGGCTCCGATTTTTAATGAAAATAGTATCGCCGAGTATTATTTGCCTGAAGGGACTTGGACGAGTTTACTTAATGGCGGGGTTAAAGAAGGCGGAAAGTATTATCGGGAAAAACATGATTATTTGAGTTTGCCTTTGCTGGTTAGGGAAAATTCGGTGGTGGTTTTAGGGCAAACGGATGATTGTGCGGATTATGGCTTTGCCGCGAAGGCGGAAATTCGTATTTATGCGTTAAAGGACGGCGCTGATGCTGATGCGGTTGTATTTGAAAAAGAAGCCGATGTTTCGGTTAAAATGAAAATTAGAGCATCTAGGAATAGCGGGCAGATTAAGGTCAGCGTAACATCTGAGGGAGAATATACCGTTAGATTGGTCAACTTAATCGCTTCCGGTGCATCGGTAGATTTTAAAGCGGACGGGAATGATACGGTTTTCGCTTTGCATGGTAATGCGGAGTTTACGGTAGTTATTTAATGCCAACGTTTGAATGGCATTTAACCTAAAATGGCAGGAGTGAAAATCTTGCCATTTTTTGTCTTGTAATTTAGTGAAAGGGTTGATATAATGAAAAAAGATTTTATTTGTTAGGAGGAAATTTTATGGCAGGTGTTAACTATGATATTCTTTTTATTGTTTTGTTACTGGGAATACCGTTAGTTTTGTTCGGCGTTTCATTTATTTTGTACATGCAGAAAAAGAAAAGGATAAGACGCATAATTGATTTTGCAAATGATTACGTCAAAGGTAATGAGGATGTAAAAGAAGAAAAAGACGATAGTCATAATGAATGCGATCAGTTATGGAATACTATTCTTGATATAGAAAATGTGGTAAACGGAATTATTAAGGAAATTGAGAATACCAGAGAAGATGATATTTCAAGAATTAAGTACTACTTAGAGAGCATATGCGGAATTGTTAATGAAGCACGGCAAGTAAAAGAAAGCGGAGAATTAGACGGTGAAAAAGATGTTATCGTCATAGATTACATTTTTCGTTTTTTAATAAGAATTGAACACGCAATCCGCTGTATCAAAAAAATTGAAAAAAACGGTGCTGCCCCTGATTATCTTGATAGTTTAGTTATAATTATTAAATCTGTCAATAATAAATATTTGAATAACGATGAAGTAAGTATTAAAAGCTACATCCAAAACAGAGTTGACCCCGCGATAAGATATTATAATGAAAAAATGATAATATCCTCCATGATGTTTAATTGTCTATCGATAATGCAAATTATATATTCAGCTTTAATTCCTGTATCATTAATGATTTCGGACTCAAATAATTCAAGTATAGTAGGCGCAATATACGGAGCGTCATTAACAATAACAAGCGGTATTAATGTATTTGGTAAATTTAAAGAAAAATTGCTGCAATACCATGATTTAAGAGATAAACTGTTCATTGAAAGGAATTTGTATATTGCAGGAAGAGCATATAAATATGTTGAATTTGTCGATATATGTGAAAATATTATGAGACTTGAACATAAAAATATTGTTGATTTTTTAAGTGATATTGAAACAAATAAAGCGGTTACGGATAAGAAGGATAATAAATTGTAAATAATATTACCGTTAAGAAAAAGCAAATAAAGACCGAAATACAGATTATGAAAATTATAATCGACAAGCATGAAAATAACACTCCAATAAATGGCACCGCGATTAACATGAAAAGTGCCGCGAATAATATTGATAAGGATATCACGGCATATCCTGCCGCCAAGTTTAATCCGGGCAATGCCGGCAACACTAACGCATATGCCGAACACGGCAAAACCCTCGAAGATGTCATGCTGGAAGCGGGTTCAAAAGACGTCGTTGCGCGCCGTAATTACATGGCGGTGATGTCTAATACGATGTCCAAAGAAGATTTCGCGAAGTTAATGAAAGACGGAACGCATCCCGGCAATACCGAAGTCGGGACAGTCGTTACCATCCTTGACCATATTAAAGCGGCGCTGGTAAAAGGCGGAACCGAAGTTAGAGGTTTTACCGATAATGTCGATGCGGAAAAGTTTGAAGAAGTCGTCGGTGATAAAGTCTTAGCAGGGAAACTTTGCAATCAATTCACCGAAAAAGATCTTCCCCTCACGGATGAAAATATTAATGCCGCCTGCAAAGCGTGGGATAAAGCGCGTGAAATTACGGAGCTTTCCGATGGTGCGGTTAAATATATGGTCGAAAATAATTTGCCGCCCACAATCGAAAATCTTTATCTGGCTAAATACTCAGGCGGAAATAATGCCGAAAAGCAGGGACACG
The DNA here is from genome assembly GCA_009787745.1 of Lachnospiraceae bacterium. GTDB lineage: Bacteria > Bacillota > Clostridia > Lachnospirales > Lachnospiraceae > UBA935. The sequence goes on along the minus strand of WQST01000008.1, from coordinate 20,122 downwards.
GTTATTTTGCTCAGGATTCGGCTTATTTTGCCAAGAAAGCGGACAGCTTTGATTGGCAAAAACTAGACCCGCAAATCGAAAAAGTAATTCACGAAGCAGGTTATGAAATAAATCAGGAAAATCTAAATTCAGGCCGTTGGCTGATTGAAAAAGGTATTCCGCTGACTTCCGGTAATTTTACCGCGCTTAAACATATTCAGGAACTTAAATTACCGCAGGATAAAGAATTAATTGCCGAAGCGATTACAGCTGCCATTGCCAATGGGAAAAATCCGCTCACGGCGAATTTGCTTGATCTACGCAGTGATTTAGTAAAAGCGGTTCAGTATGCAGAAGATCTTAAAGAAGTAAAGCCCGAAGCCGCAGAAAAAGTAGTATTAAGTGAGAAAATATTAAACCTTAAAAATCTGTTCGCCGCGCAAAAAGAACAGGAACAATACATTAACCGACCGAGTCAGTCAATGGAGCGGTTAGAAGTAACCAACCAGCCGCCAACCGAAAAGATACTTGCCGCCCGGCGGCTTCTTTATGAAACTAGTCTAATCATGACAGCGGAAGCGAATCTCCGCTTAATTCGCAGCGGCATAAATATCGAAACAGCACCGCTCGAAAAACTCGTATCAGAGTTAAAAGAAGCAGAAAAAGCAATTAAAGGCGATTTGGTCGGGACAGCTTTTGAAAAGAACGAAGCGGTCATTTCAAGCCGCTATTCTCTTTATCAGGAAACGGTCACGAAAGTAAGCGAAATCGCTGTTATGCCCGCCGACTTAGTTGGGCGCATGACCAATCTGACCGTAGCGGATAAGCTTGATAATTTAGCGGATACCCACACCGGTGGGATGGCTCTTAAGTCAGCATACGAAAAAGCCAATGAATCATATGAACAGCTTATGACCGCACCGCGCCGTGACATGGGTGATTCCATCCGTAAAGCTTTCCGTAATGTCGATGCAATCCTAACGGAATCCGATTTGGAATTAACGGATTTTAATCGCCGTGCGGTTCGTATCCTTGGCTATAACAATATGGAAATAAATCATGAGAATATCGATAAAGTCAAAGAAAAAGATATCCAAATGCAGGATATTATAACGAAAATGCAACCCGGTACCGTCCTTGAATTAATACGTGAAGGCATCAATCCTTTGACGATGAGCCTTGATGAGCTTAGCGATGTTTTAAACGGTAAAAATGAAACCGTCGCCGACGCTCTTATGAATTACAGCCAATTTTTAGCAAGATTAGATCGCAAGGGGACTATAAACGAGACAGAAAGAAGCGTTTATATCGGTGTTTACCGGCTTTTACGCCAAATCGAAAAAGGTGAGAGTGCCGCCATCGGCTCATTATTAAATGCTGAAATGGATTTTTCCTTGGGTAATTTGCTGACAGCTTTGAGAAGTAATCGGCGCCATGGTATGGAATACACTGTTGACGATAAGTTTAGTGGCGTAAATGCGGTCAAGTCAGCAGATACGCCGGAAGAAAACCTTGCGAAACTACAGCAGGCTCTTGAAAAAAATGATGATAAAAATGATTTACGCCAAAACCTTAATGATATCATCGAGAAGCTTCAACTTTCCGAAGAAAACGACGCCCTTATCAGTGAACAGCTTAAAGACATCCAAACAATTAAAAATGTTGAAAATGATATAATCAAGGCGCTTTTAGACAGCAATCAGCCGATTACGGTAAATAATCTTATCGCGGCGGCAGGACTAATCAAAAAGCCGAGTAATTTACATAAAAAAGCGGATGAACTGGCGAAGGAATCAGACTTGGAAACAATTCTTGCCGACGCGAAAGAAAGCTTGACGGATAAATTTACGGATGAAGAGAATGCGTCTTTAGCTTATGACCATCTCAGGGAAGTCATGACCGATATTTTTCAAAAAACAGCTAATTCCGAGCAAGCGGGTACCTTAGATATCAAGGAATTAAGTATAATGTGCCGTCAGATGAATCTTCAAGCGGCAATGAAAAATGTTCACATTAAAACGGCGGACGGAAATACTTATCGTGAAGAGCGGTATGACATTCCGGTTGAAATCGACGGCGAAATAACGGCGGTCAACCTGACGCTTCGCCATAATAAGGAATCCATGGGAAAAGTTTCTTGCGCGGTCACATCGGCGGCTTTCGGTGCTGTTACAGCGGAGTTTGACTTAAACGGCGGAAATATTCATGGTCATATTGCAGTAAATAATCCTTATGGACTAAAGAAACTTAACGATGAAGCCGATACACTTTATGCGAACTTAAGAAAGATAAGTTCCGTAAATGAAATAGGCAATATCCATTTTATCAAAAATGATATAACGGAAATGAACATTTACAATCGTACTGATAATAATGAAAATAAAATAATCATGGAAGATAAGGACTTAAGCATGGATGCTGAGAAAGTCTCGAACAAAGAGCTGTACTTGATCGCTAAAGCTTTTATCACTTTCATTAAGAGAGAAGGAAGATAAAGCGGGCGGCATCTCAGACATGAAAGGAAATCTACTATGAAAATTGCTTACAATGCTTCCGCTGTCCTTGCGAACAATTCCTTATTCCGTAATGATCTTAAACTCTCAGATTCATTAAAGCGTCTTTCGTCCGGCTTAAAAATAACCGGCGGAAAAGATAATCCTTCCGGTTTAGCAATGGCGCGCCGGATGGGCGCTCAACTTGAAGGTATTTCTGTCGCTACACAAAACGCCGGTGATGCTATCTCGGTAATTGCCATCGCCGACGGTGCTTTAGCCGAAGTCCACGATATAATGCAGCGTATCAATGAATTAGCCGTTAAAGCCAGTAATGAAACAATTACGAATGACGATAGGCAGATGATTCAGGACGAAGTCGCTGTCCTTAAAAAAGAAATTACCCGTATTGCTCAGACAACGGAATTTAATGGGCAAAAGATTCTTGACGGGTCATTTGACTTGCGCGGATATACTGACAATGTCGAGGTGAAAGTGACCAGTTATAGTGATTATGTCCCGACGGGTATTTACGAAATTGATGATTTAGAGATTTTTTACGATCATAACGGTAATATTGTGTTAGAGGATGGTATCGGCGGTACGGCTAGTTTCGGCGGAATAACTTTAAACGGAACTCCGCCGACGGTAATTCCCAATGCCAGAATTTCTGCCGCCGACGGTAATGTAATTACTATTACAGGGCTTAGAGGTTTTGAGATTAAGTTGGAACTTAGAAGAACCGAAACAGCTTTTACGCTTCCGGCTCCCGGCGACCCTGACGCGGTCCCCCCTGTTGCTCCCGGTACCCCCTTACCATATACTTATGCCGTGGCGGCGACTCCGATTTTAATTGATGTCGTCGGCTTCGGTGCCATGGATATGCAAATCGGTGCTAATGAAGGTCAGCAGTTGCCGATTCGTATTAATAAACTCTCCTTAGAAAACATGGGTATCAGTAATATTGATTTATCCACCTTTGACGGCGCTCTGGATGGCCTTAGCAAAATGGGAAAAGCCGTTAACTATATCTCTAGTGCCAGAAGTCTTATGGGCGCGTACCAAAACCGCCTTGAGCATACCATTAGTAATCTTGATATCACGACAGAAAATATGACCGCCGCCTATTCCCGAATTATGGACGTCGATATGGCGGAAGAAATGACGAAATATACCACTTTGCAGATTTTGGTTCAAGCCAGTACTTCCATGCTTGCCCAAGCCAATGAAAGGCCTTCCAATGTTTTGCAATTACTGCAATAAAAGTATGAGAGGAATAGGAAAAGGAAATGTCTAACGAAAAAAAACAAGAGTATACCTTAAAAATAACACAAGCTAATAAAACACAGTTAATTGTTATCCTATATGAAATGGCTTTGGCTTATATGAATGAAGCGAAAGAGGCATTTGCCGCCGAAAACCACAAAGAGTTTCGCCAATCCTTAAGTCGTACGAGGGGTTGTATCAATGAGTTGATTGCTTCCTTACACTTTGAATATGAAATCGCTATCCGCATTCTGGAACTTTATATGTTCATCACAAAAGAACTGGCAAGAGCGGAAGTTCGGATGAGCATTGAGAATGTCGATAACGCCATGAAAATTATCGATAATCTTTTAAAGGCTTACCGCGAACTAAGCCTTAAAGACCAATCCCTGCCGATAATGGAAAATGCGCAGGTGGTTTACTCGGGTCTGACATATGACCGTAAAAGCATCCTTGATTGCTTATCCAACAGTACTAACCGTGGATTCAGTGCATAGCGGATTTAACCCTGTCACATCGGAGAATAACGGCATTTCACCCGGTTCACTTGATAGAACAGGAATCGCGAGCGGCATCGGTTCGTGGGCGCGTTCACTTTTTTCCTTATTATTTAACTGACCTATTTGCTCCAGTAAATAATTGTATCTGGTCGTAACAGAATTTAATTCATAAATATAGCAATCTATCAATTCAGGTTCTGTGACGTTGTCGAAACCCATATAGGCGACTTCCAGAGCCTCTTTTGTTTTTCGCAAATCTTCGAGTAAGGTATTGCGGTAAATATCAGCGGCGGTAATTTCTTTTTCTTTTATCGTTTGCCGCGCGGCAAAGAGGTTGTTTCCTAATTGGCTAAAATAAAATTTCATACACACGACCTTTCTAAACAGTTGCCAAAAATTACCAATTAATTATGGTATATTAATTATAGACACTTAAATGCGTAAATATTCCATGATAATTATTTTGAACTTAAGACAAATGCGTTTTGGAATTTTACATGATAGACAGGCATATAATTAACGGAAACAGTACAAACATTAGTGAGGATGCCTATGGATACATCAACAAGCATATGGATTTTGGCAGGGGTCTGCATCTTAGTTCTTCTTCTGGGTGCTTTAAGAGCAAAAATAGAATGGATTATAAACTTCGTTTTGCGGACTGCGAGCGGCGCATTAGCAATTTATCTGATAAACTTTTTTCTGCAAAGACAAGAAATTGAAGCCGAGGTAGGGCTAGGTGCTTTTAGCCTTTTGACATCAGGGATTCTTGGAATTCCTGGGCTTATCCTGCTTTATGGAATCAATTTTTATAATTTTTTGTGACATTTTCACAAAATGATCTTTTGGTAAAATTGCCAATAGACAAATTTTTGATAGTTCGATATAATTCTTATTGCAAGTAAATTACTGTTCAAGTAATCTTTGCCCTTCGAAAATTCTGGTCGTGTCGATTGATTTTTCTAAATGAAACCCTTTTGCTATCTCATTACTATGTAATGCTCTTTTAACGCCGCATTTTGGCAGTATCTATTCTTCTTAATCACATCTATTTTTCTATTAGCATACCGATTCATTAGAATCGGTTGGAAGGAGTTTGTTTTGGACAAAAGAATATTAGCTATCTGTGATACCGAAGCCGATTATGCTTTCCGCATGATGGAATTACTTAAGGAAAGAACTGATTTGAATTTCGATATTCATGCATTTACGGGATTAGATAATCTGTTATCGTTTGGTATGCCGGAAAATGAGATTGAATGTTTGCTTATCACCGAATCAGCTTATTCTGAACAAATCAAAGAATTAAATATCCCTCATGTCTTTATTCTGAATGAAAGCGGTATCGCTTCTGAGGAAAACCACTTCTATAACATCGACAAATATCAAGCGGCAGAAAATATCGTCAATGATATGCTGGTTTACTATTTTGACCGGAAAATCACGCTTCCGCGTAAAGTTAATAAAAGTAAATCAGCAAAAATCATTGGTGTTTATTCTCCGATTAAAAGATGTCTGCAAACGACGTTTTCACTGACATTGGGGCAAATTTTAGCCAAGCAAAATAAGACACTGTATCTGAATTATGAATGCTATTCCGGGTTTCATAAGACCCTTGGCAGGGAGTGTAAAGCAGATATTACCGACATGATGTATCTGTTTGAGTGTATCAAAGAAAAATTCGTCTTTAAACTCAGTACAATAACAGACAGTATTAACGGGCTTAATTTCATTGCTCCCGCAGCAGTATACCCTGATCTGATAAATATCCCGGGTGAGCAGTGGACGGGACTTCTTAATGAACTTAGGAATCAGGGCGATTATGAGTATATAATTTTGGATTTATCGGATTATGTGCGCGGATTATTCAATATCTTAAATGAATGCGATTGGATTTATACCATTACGAGGGGCGATTTCTGTGCGCTGGCAAAGATGGAGCAGTATGAACAGCTTTTGCATGAATTTAAGCTTGATAATGTAGTTTCGAAAACACAAAAACTCAGTCTGCCGATTTTTAAGAATATTGCGGTGAAATATGATGAAATGACCTATAGCGAGTTAGCCGCCTATATAAAGGAGCAGTTGTTGGATGATTTGTGTTAATGAAGATATTAGTGATATTCGCGAAACGATTAAACGAAAAATACTTGATGAAATCGAACATCGAAGCGATTTATCCGATCAGGGCATTATTGAACTAATTGATAACGAGATTATCATGATGCGAAAAACGGCAAGCGTGGGATTTAAGATGCGGAAAAAACTTCGCCGCGAATTGTTCTATGCAATTCGGAAACTAGATATTTTGCAGGAACTATTGGAGACACCTGAAATAACAGAAATAATGATTAACGGGACGGATAATATCTTTATTGAAAGAGCAGGAAGAATAACGGTATGTGAGTACTGCTTTGAATCAAGAGAAAAACTTCTGAATGTCATTCAGCAGATTGTTGCTGATTGCAATCGTACCGTTAATGAAGCTTCGCCGATTGTCGATGCCAGATTAAATAATGGCGCCAGGGTAAATATTGTTTTGAACCCTGTTGCGCTTAATGGGCCGATTGTGACGATCAGACGATTTCCTGAGGAACCGATAAAAATGGATGATTTGTTAAACTACGGGGCGCTGACGAATGAGATGGCAGTTTTTTTGCAGCAAGCAGTTTTACAGGGGGAGAGTATTATTGTAAGCGGCGGAACAGGCTCGGGGAAAACGACATTTCTGAATGTGTTGTCAAATTATATACCCGTACATGAGCGGATTATTACGATTGAAGATAGTGCAGAACTGCAAATTAGGGGGATTCCCAATCTCGTCAAACTGGAAACGAGAGGGTCAAACATTGAAGGATGCCGTGAGATAACAATCAGAGATTTGATAAAAACGGCTCTTCGGATGAGGCCTGACCGCATTATCGTCGGAGAGGTTCGGGGGGTAGAAGCAATTGATTTATTACAGGCGATGAACACAGGGCATCAAGGTTCGATGAGTACCATACATGCCAATAGTGCCAAAGATATGCTTGGGCGTTTGGAAACGATGGTTCTTATGGGTATGCCGTTACCGCTTTTAGCGATCAAAAAGCAAATTGTATCGGGGATTCAAATCGTGGTTCAGTTGGGAAGGCTTAGTGATAATTCCCGAAAGGTTTTGGAGATAGCCCGTATTGTTGGGATTGAGGAAGATGAGATTGTACTGGAATCAATTTTTAAGGTGAAAATGTAATGAAACAATTTTATGTACTTGAACAAAAAGAAATAATTTTAATATGGTTAAAAGGAATAGGAATTGTTCTGATTTTTGCATACTTCTTTTACCGTTCGCTTTTCGCAATAATTTTCCTTCTTCCGTTATTACTTGGATACGGGAAAATTGCGAAAAAGAATATTATTTTGGCGAAACGGGATGAACTGCGAAGCAAATTTAAAGATATGATCGAGATGGTCGCAGGAAATTTGCAAGCAGGATATTCGGTAGAAAATTCATTTGCGGAAACAGAAAAAGAGTTTGCGCGTATATATTCAAAAGAATCAGCAGTAATGAAAATGTTTAGTTTTATTAAGAAGGGTTTAGAAAATAATATCCCTCTTGATGAACGACTTAAAGAAGCAGGAAAAATAAGCAATCTCCATGAAATAGCCGAATTTGCCGATGTTTTCGCGGTTGCAAAAAATAGTGGCGGTAATATGGTTGACTCAATTAGTCAATTCTCTGATATGATTGGCGGCAAAATTGAGACAGAGAAAGAGATAAGCGTAGTATTAAGTGCGCGCCGTTCTGAACAAAAAATTATGAACCTCGTGCCTTTTGTAATTTTACTCTATCTGGATATAACATCACCGAATTTTTTCTCATCACTTTATCATAATTTGACAGGGATTATTATTATGACGGTATGTATGGTGATATATATGACAGCATATTCGCTGTCTGTTAAATTATTAGAAATTGAGGTTTGATGAATGGAATTTATTTTTATTATAGTTTTGACAGTACAGTTATTGATTGCTGTTTTTGTAAAATATAAAACGATAAGCGGGATTTCGCTTAATAAAAGCAAATTTCTTAGTAAAAGTGCCGCTTTTATTTATGCTATGCTATTTAGAAATTGTCTGTCTAAATCAAATACATATATAAAGATTGATAAATATGTAGGAAATCTTAATCCCGGTGAAAATCGTAACCGAATCGTTGAAGAGTATTATATAGAAAAAATACGTATTTCATATTTATTCATTTTGATAGGAAATATCTTGGCTCTTTCCGTCAGTTTCTATTTATCACAAAATAATCATTTAAATAATGATTTAGTAATTCATAAAAATACTTGGGAGCAAGGCAGTTATAATCTTGATTTAATGGCGGCAGATGAAGAGAATAATCGCGAGATAACTATTGTGGTTGAACCAATAAGTCTTGATGAAGATGAAGTTATTAGGATGGCGCAAGAAATGATAGCCGCGTTAAAAACAGTTATTTTAAATCAAAATAAAAGTCTTGACCGCGTAGAAATGCCGCTAAATTTAGTAACTGAGCTTGCAGGTTATCCATTTAAGATTAAGTGGGAAAGCGATAAGCCTTATATTTTGAGGGCAAGCGGTATGATCAATAATCAAGATAGCGTTCTTACAGCGGAAGATGTAGTAATAACGGCTCATCTGACATATCAGGATAAGTGGACAGAATATCGCTTTAGTGAGGACTTTTTCGTTCGGATTCAACCTTATGTAGAAGTAACAGATGACGGATGGTTAAAGACAGTTACAGAAAATATAATGGCTAATCAAAAGAGCAGTGCGTATAATGAATCATTTTCTTTACCAAGTAAAATTAATGGCGCGGATATAATTTGGCGGCAAAAGCAATCTCGTGAAGGCTTATATCTTTGGTTAATAATTATGATGGCGGCTATTTTGGTTTTCGTAAGCGGAGATTATGATCTCGGAAAAAAGGTTGCCTTTAGAAATCGTCAGATTGATCATGATTATTCGGAACTAATCAGGAAATTAGCTCTTTATCTGGGAGCAGGAATGACTTTGAGAGGAGCGTGGAAAAGAATTGCATGGGATTATAAGAAAACACAAAAGACAAGTAAAAAAAGTGGTTCGCAAGGAATTAAATTTCAATATAGCAAAAAGAAATTTTTATATGAAGAGATGCTTTTTTCCGTTCATGAATTGGAAAACGGTATTTCGGAAAGGGAGGTTTATGAGCGTTTTGCCAAGCGGGTGGGGTTAGCTAAGTACCGCAAATTGATGGGGCTGTTGTCAAATCATTTGCAAAAAGGAAATAAGAATATTTTACAGGTATTGCGTGAAGAAATAGAGCTTGATTTCGAAGACCGCAAAAAGAAAGCCCGTACTATCGGTGAAGAAATGAACACAAAGTTATTGTTGCCAATGATGTTAATGCTGTTGATTGTCATGATAATAATTATGATCCCGGCATTTCAAATGTTTAATGTTTAGACAAGAAAGGAAAGGTTTATGTTTAATTTTAGTAAGATTTTGGGAAAGAAGAAATACGCGAGGCTTAATAATAAGGGAATCGGAACAGTCGAAATAATTCTGATCTTAGTAGTGCTAATCGGATTGGTGATTATTTTTAAAGAACAGTTGCTTGGCTTAATTGCCGGAATTTTTGACAGCATTTCCGAAGGAAGCGGAACAGTTATGTCATGAGATACAGTGTGAAAGGCTACTTAACTATTTATCTAGCGTTATCGCTGGCAGTATTATTAAGTCTGTTTTGGGGATTGATTAGGGGCGCTTTTATTAACTATAGCAAAATGAAATTAGAGATTGCGGTTGACATTGGAATGAACTCAGTCTTGGGTGAGTTTCATCGGGAGTTGCTTAATCAATATGACCTTTTGTTTGTAGATATGACTTATGGCAGTGAAAACAGCGGTACATCCAAATTGCAGAATCACTTAATCGGCTTTATTGAGAAAAATATTACGGCGGCAAATAATAGTGTGTCGGCATGGAATGAATTGAGTTTGCAAAGTGTTACTATAGCGGAAACATTGATGCCGCATCACTATGACGGGAAAATACTTAAGCGTCAGGCTTGTGCTTATATAAGTGAAAATATTCAGGTTGAAACAATGAAAGATGTGGGTTCACTTTTAACTTCTGCTAAAACGTTGGATGCAAAAGACGAGATGGGTTCGTGGTATAAAGCCGTAGAGAGTATTGCTTCAATATTATCGTCATTGACGGATGAAAAAAGACAGCGTGCATTAGCGGAAAATCCTGATACGGATGTAAGTCATATCAATGTAACTCCGGATAAGCCCCCCGATGAAGATTATAAAAATTCAATAAAGCAAATCAATAATTTTGTTACCGCAGACAAAAAAGGCAGTAGTATCACACTTAAAAATTATTATTCGCATCGGGAGAAAAAAGAGATAATAATATACAAAAACGGATATGACACAAGTGTCATAAACAATGTTGCTTCTGATATTCTCTTTCGTGCTTATCTATTCGAAAAAATCGGATACTACAAAAACGAAAAAGCAGGCGCACTTCTCGATTATCAAATTGAATATGTAATATTCGGTGAAAATTCAGATACCAAAAATCTTGAGAAAGCCAAAAGGCGCATTATTAATTGGCGGCTGGCTGATAATGTCAGACTTTATTTTACTGATGCTGTTAAGAAACAAGAAGCAATGGCGGCGGCTCTTTTGCTGACAACAGTATTGGCACATCCTGAATTAGCCCGGCCTGTCGCCGATTCAATCTTATTCTCGTGGGCTTATTCCGACAGCATCAAAGATGCGGAAAAGATTTTAGACGGCGGAAAAGTTCCTTTAATCAAAAAAGCGATTGGTTCGGCGGAGGAAGGCTTATCTTACCGGCAGTACTTGGAAATAATGCTTCTGTTTGAAAAAGATAGCAAAATTACTGACCGCGTAATGGATATTATTGAAATGGATATACGTCAGACACCGCATAATCAGAATTTTTATATTGACAGATGCTTAGAAAGCTTTCGGGCAACAGTTGTCTTTGATGATCGGTTTAGTAGCTATAGCATTGATCGGCGCTATGGATATTATTAGTTGCTGTCTACGGCTTGCCATGAACAGTCTACTATCAGAGAGCTATATTCGGATGAAGATATCCTTATTTCAAATGTATTCGTTTTGTATGTAAAAAAATTATGTAAAAGGAAATTTCTATCTTGCAAGCGATATCAAAATATTTCAAAGCGGCGTTCTCTCAAAAATCTATTAAGAAAATCGGGATAAGGATATCTTCATCCGAAACGAATGGCAGTATGACAATAGAAGCCGCGATGGTTATGCCGATTTTTATATTCTTTATTGTTAGCCTGCTTTATATTTTTCAAATAATTATAGTTCAAACAGAAACATTACAGGATTTGCATCAGCATGGAAATCGGAGAATGTTTGAGGCTTATCAACACCGCGACCGGTATGATGATGCGATATTGGAACTAACTGAGTCATATCACATTAAGCCATATTTACTGTGGCAGGATTTTGGCAGGTTAAGGGTTGTTCAGAAGTATTACGGTCATGTCTGGGTGGGTTTTGACTTAAGCAGAAATACTGATAGCAATTATAATGATAAAGAGTATGTTTATATCGCTTTAACAGGAACCGTTTTTCATATGTCGATGAACTGCTCTCATTTAAAGCTTTCGGTTATCAATGTGGACGGGCGGACGATTTCATCACTGCGCAATGATTCAGGCGCCAAATACTATCGATGTGAGCGATGCCCGACTGAATCAGGAGATGTTTTGTATGTAACTTCTTTTGGGACACGTTATCATTCCGATGTAAATTGTTCGGGGCTAAAACGGACGGTTTCAATTGTTTCAATGGAAGAAGCGGTAAGTAGGGGTTATCGGGGGTGTTCTCGGTGCGGAGTATGAAAAGTTATTCTAAATCGGCATAGGACGCCGATTAAGAATAACTAGTCGCGCAGAGCGCGACTTTTCATACGGCAAATTTGTGCTTGCGCACAAATTCGCGGGTATTGGCAGGCGTGGGAGGTTAGGGTGAAGAATGGAAGAAATGTTTTTTGGAGGAGGTTCGGTGAATGATGCAATTATTTTATTTTTTTTAGCTATGTTTGCTTTTTTTGATATTAAGAGTAAAAAGATTCCTTTGTGTTTGATTATGATTTTTGGGATTGTCGCTGTTTTGGTATCTGTGCTTGGAAGTGATTTTGATAAATGGGCTTTTTTAGCGAAGATGATGCCGGGGGTGTTTTTGCTTTTGATATCTTTCATATCTAATCAAGCGATTGGTTACGGTGATGGATTGATAGTATTGCTTATCGGTTTGTTAACGCCGCTTCATATAAATATTTCGCTTATTTTAGCGGCATTTTTATTAAGTGCTTTAGCTTCGATAATTGTTTTGGTATTGAAAAAGGGTACTAAAAATAGTAAGTTGCCGTTTGTTCCGTTTTTACTTTCGGCATGGGTATTGGTTATGTTTTGGATGTGAAAGGTTAACTAATGAAATTGAAGAGAACGATCTGTCTTAATGGTTATATGACAATCGAAGCATCGCTGATAATGCCGCTTGTCATCGGGACAATTATGTTTTTGATTTTTTCTGCTTTTTTCTTGTACAGCAAATGTGTAATAATTCAGGACGCTTATATTAAGTGCTATCGCGCAAGTGTATTTACCTATTGGGAAGCGGGATACGGCGAAGTTTCATATGGTAATCTTAAAGTGCGTAACGGAAGTGAAGCGCGGGATTATATTGAATCCCGTAGTGACTATTCAAGATATCCATTTTTTGATTTGGATGAAGAAAATATATTCATATTGAAAATCGGATCATTAATTTCGGAAGCCTATGTTCAATTGAATGTCATCGGTACAGTTAAGTCGTTTTTACCGCGTGATTTCGAAATAAATATTGAAGCGGTATCATCGGTTCCGAATCCGGTCAGTAATATAAGGTCGGTTAGAAGGGGTGATAAGAGTGTAGAATAACTCTAAGGGCTGAGAGAACCCCTGCCTAAGAATTATTAGGACACACAGTTGTTGATGAGGAGGTACAAAATGCTTAAAACTAAATACTATCGGGATATGAATCATAATTATTTGATTATTGATTGTAATCAAATGACGGTAAAGAAGCATCCGCTAATGATGATTACCCAAAATAACATCAAGGGGCTGCTAAACACAAGTCTCAGGAATATAGATGGTGAATCTTTTCTTTATTACGAAATTAATTCGTTGCAGACACTTAAATCCTTGTTTGAAAACAAGAAAATGGAAAAAGTCGTCACCATTCGTTTATTTAGCAGTTTATGTCGGGTTCTAAAAGAAATAAAAAAGTATCTGTTGAGTGACCAAAATCTTTTGCTTGACCCTGAATTTATATATCTTGATTGGGAGAAGGAGGAAATTTATTACGTTTATTGCCCTTTTGAAGATGTTAAAGCGGCGGGGCAGATAAAAACCCTCTTTGATTATTTGGTGCGGATAATCGACCATCATGATGAGAAATTGACCGATATGGTATATGGGTTATGCGGATTAGCGGAGCGAAACGCATTTAATATTGATGATTTGGAGCGGCATTTATCCGGTATTACATATGATAAGGGGGATGAGCAGGAAATAATCGCATCGGAAGAATTGGAGTTATGTAGTAATGAAAAACATGAACCTCACAATGAAATTTCGGTGGTATCGCAAACCGATGATATATCAGGTAAAGAAGCTAAAGAAAAAAGAAAGCTGTTAATTCTTACTTTTGTATCGGCGATAGGTGCAATTTCTACGGCGATTTATAAGAACTTTTATGTCCTCGCGGCAAAAGAAGAATTATTGTCGTGGGTACTATTAATTGTTTTCGTTATTTTTTTCCTCTTGACAGGATGTATCTGTATAATATTGAATTATCGATCAAAAAATAACAAAAGTAATAAGGGAAAAGCACAGTTTGCAGAAAATGATTTTCAAAGAATTGTTACGGAAAATCAAGTAGATGAATATTGCGGCGATACAGTTTTTTTGAGTGATATCATGAACGAAAACAGGCTTTATGGTGTAGGTGAAGGAAGCAAATATATTATTGATTTATTGTATTTTCCCTTTATTATCGGTAAATTGGCAGACAGTACGGATTTTTGCATATTTGATTCTACGATAAGCAGGTTTCATGCTAAATTTACCCAATATGAAAATATTGTTTTTATGACAGACTTAAATTCTACTAACGGTACATATAAAAATGGCTTAAGATTAGAGCCTAATGAAACGGTCTTGCTTGAAGCGGGAAATGAAGTCCGCTTTGGAAAACTTGATTTTTATTTTCGTTAGGTTTACTCATGATAATGTTCGTGCTATAATGATGTATCAGCAGTAAGAGGAGATGCCAATGAAAATCAATATTTACTATGGGGGTAGAGGACTAATAGACGACCCCACCTTATATGTTATCAATAAAATGCAGGATATTCTGGACGAACTTCATGTAACGGTTGAACGGTTTAATCTCTATGAACTTAAGAACAGCATCACCACTTTACCGCAAACGCTTAAGACGGCGGACGGGATTATTTTGGCATCGACTGTTGAATGGTATGGTATCGGCGGATTCATGCAACAATTCTTGGATGCCTGCTGGTTATACGGCGATAAAGAAAAAATCGCGAAGATATACATGTGTCCAATCGTCATGTCTACTACATATGGTGAATTGGAAGGTAAATTGAATTTATCAATCGCGTGGGAAATATTAGGCGGATTGCCATGCAGTGGTTTTTGTGGTTACATAACAGATGCATCGATACTGGAGGATAATGTTGATTATCTGCGTATCATTGAAAAGAAAGCCGAAAATTTATACCGCACGATCAATCAGAAACTGCCAAGCTTTCCGGCCAGTAATCAAGCAGTCAAACAAATGGTTTCAATAACCAAAAATATTGACTTAACACCACAGGAATCAGAGCAACTGTCACATTATGCTTCGGACGATGTCTATGTCCAAAGGCAAAAAGAAGATATCCAGGAATTAACAAGTCTTTTCCGTGATATGATGTATAATAATGATCAGAACGAAGAAGAAAAATACACAGCCGATTTTTTGAAATATTTCAAACCGCAAGCAGGGTTCCGCGCTGTTTATAAGCTGAATATTGATAATCAGAAAAAGCCGGTTATCATCGAAATCAGCGGTACGGCTTGTGATGTTACATATAGTGAAAAAGCATTTGAACAGATTGATGTTGAGATGGGTATTGACGGCGAGACCTTAGATGAAATAGTACTTGGCCGGATGACTTTCCAACGTGCATTTATGACCTCGAAAATGAAAATGAAGGGCGACTTTAAGACCCTCAGAACCCTTGATTTATTGTTTGACTTTACAAGTGCATCGGAGGGTTAGGACGAATCAATGCGTGAAATAGAAGTTGCGGTTGTTACCCAAAATATCAAGGAAATGTGTATCGAAGCAAATCATTTCCTTTCTCGTGATATGATTGATTGTTTGCATAGTGCTAAGGAAACAGAAACAAATTCTCTGGGACGGCAAGTTTTGGAACAATTGAATCAGAACCTTGAAATCGCCGGGAAGGAAATGATCCCGATTTGTCAGGATACGGGAATGGCAGTAGTATTTGTTGAATTGGGGCAAGAGGTTCGGGTAGTAGGCGGTTCACTTAATGAAGCGATTAATGAAGGGGTAAGGCAAGGGTATCGGGAAGGTTATTTGCGCAATTCAGTGGTAAATGATCCGCTTAAAAGAATAAATACCAATGATAATACCCCCGCAGTGATTCATTATGAAATAACCTGTAGTGACAAAATCACCATGACACTTGCGCCGAAAGGATTTGGCAGTGAAAATATGAGCCGGCTTTTTATGCTTAAGCCGTCTGATGGATATAAAGGGGTGATAGATGCTGTTATAACCGCTGTCCGTGAAGCGGGAGCGAATGCCTGTCCGCCGTTGGTAATTGGTGTGGGGATAGGCGGAACTTTTGAAAAATGCGCTTATTTATCCAAGAAAGCATTGACTAGACCGGTCAACGAAATGTCAGCGATTTCTCATATTAGTCAACTTGAAGAAGAATTATTGGCGGAAATAAATAAACTGGGTATCGGAGCAGGAGGATTAGGCGGGAAGTATACAGCTTTGAAAGTAAATATTGAAACATATCCGACGCATATCGCAGGATTACCTGTGGCCGTGAATATTGGATGCCATGTAAACCGCCATGTAACCCGCACTTTGTGATTTTAGTATGGAAAGATATTCAGAATTTTACTTTTTATCTTAGCAGTTGGATAGGGGATAGTATGTCAATTAAGATAACGGCGCCATTCAATAAGGAACTTCTTAAATCGCTTCGGGCAGGTGATCAGGTCATGATCTCGGGTGTGGTATTTTCTGCTCGTGATGCGGCTCATAAGCGCATACATAATGCATTGATAAATGGTGAAGAATTACCAATATCTCTTAAAGATATCACCATTTACTATATGGGACCAAGCCCTGCCGGACCCGGGCGGGTGATAGGCTCCGCCGGCCCGACGACATCAGGGCGGATGGATTCATACACCCCGGCTTTACTTGACCGCGGGATGGTTGCGATGATCGGTAAAGGATACCGCTCGCCGAAGGTTAAAGAATCAATCAAAAAAAATGGCGCCGTATATTTCGGTGCGGTCGGCGGTGCAGGAGCATTGCTGTCGAAAACAATATCTGCGGCGGAATGCATAGCTTATCCCGATTTAGGTGCAGAAGCGATATACAGATTGGAGCTTAATGATTTTCCGGCGTTTGTTATAATTGATGCGAATGGTACGGATTTATATGGGGAGACAACATGCGAATAGCGTTGATGGTGGTAAGATTGTTTTTTCAAGTTCCGTATATGTTTTTCCGTATCCGGCGATACGGATTATATGAGGATAAATTTTTACATTTCGAAGAAGCCTTTGCTTATATTAAAAAGGCCGTTACCAAAGCCAATCATGCCGGAAGGGTAATCGTGAAGGCTTACGGCACCGAGAATCTGCCGGATAAAAATGGTTTTATCATGTTCTGTAACCATCAGGGATTGTTTGATACACTAGTATTTTTGGAGTCCTGCCCGAAACCATTTGCGTTCCTAGCCAAAAAAGAAGTACGTAACACTATTTTACTTAAGCAAACAATTGCGGCACTTGGTTCATTAACAATGGATCGGGAAGATTTGCGGCAATCTTTAAAAGTCATTAATCAAATTACCGATGAGGTAAAAAGAGGGAAGAATTTTCTTATTTTTCCTGAGGGGACCAGAAGCCCTGAACCCAATGTGATGATTGATTTTAAGGGCGGTAGTTTTAAGAGCGCGACCAAGGCTAAATGTCCTATCGTGCCTTGTGCTTTAGTCGATTCACATAAGCCCTTTGACGAAAATTCAATAAAACCGGTTACGGTTAAGCTTAGGTATCTACCGCCGCTTTATTATGATGAATATAAAGATATGAAAACAGTTCAGATTGCCGAGGCGGTAAAGGCGAGAATTGAGACGGCGATTGCCGAGTTAATAAAAACTTAACATTGACAAACCTAAAACCCTTATGTATAATGGGTTTTGCACTAAACAAATTCAGTTGGAGAAGTACTCAAGTGGCTGAAGAGGCGCCCCTGCTAAGGGTGTAGGTCGTTTGCGCGGCGCGAGGGTTCAAATCCCTCCTTCTCCGTTCCTTTGTGATAAATCCGAACCATGCCGAAGCGATGGGTCGGATTTTTCTTATTTAATCGCTGTTAGGAGAGTATATAACGTGTTTACGGTAATTATGTTTTGATAGTGCTAAAAAAGGCTATAAATGTGCTAAAAAGATGATTGACAATAATAAATTAGCAATGATATAATGAAAATCCGCCCGCATATATGCACCTTGCGGTTTTTATTTCCAAAAATATAACAAATTTTTCGTAATTTTTTTCAAAAAAGTCTTGACATTAGTTTCGTAGCTATGATATTATGTTTGAGTTGCGCCTCATTTTTACAGACAAGACTTAATGAGACGGCAATCTGCTTAAACAGCACGTACCTTGACAAATAAACAGTGATGCAACCCTGAACAATTCAGAGAGAAAAGATCTGAAGAGATTCAGAAAGAAAAAATCCGTAAAAACGGAAAAAGAAATAGCGAACTTTTAGTCAGCTATTCTGAGCAGAAAAAAACCCTTAGCGTAGCTAAGGTTAGTCCAAGCTAGAAATAGTGAGGTCATTTTTATGAGAGTTTGATCCTGGCTCAGGATGAACGCTGGCGGCGTGCCTAACACATGCAAGTCGAACGGGGATATACTTTTGGAAGGGACTGATTTATCAAGAACGGACATGTGTATATCCTAGTGGCGGACGGGTGAGTAACGCGTGGATAACCTGCCTTAAGCAGGGGGATAACACTTAGAAATAGGTGCTAATACCGCATATAACGATTAATCGCATGATTGATTGTGTAAAGATTTATCGGCTTAAGATGGATCCGCGTCTGATTAGCTAGTTGGTGGGGTAAAGGCCTACCAAGGCATCGATCAGTAGCCGGCCTGAGAGGGTGACCGGCCACATTGGGACTGAGACACGGCCCAAACTCCTACGGGAGGCAGCAGTGGGGGATATTGCACAATGGGGGAAACCCTGATGCAGCGACGCCGCGTGAGTGAAGAAGTATTTCGGTATGTAAAGCTCTATCAGCAGGGAAGAAGTAAAGACGGTACCTGCATAAGAAGCCCCGGCTAACTACGTGCCAGCAGCCGCGGTAATACGTAGGGGGCAAGCGTTATCCGGATTTACTGGGTGTAAAGGGAGCGTAGACGGTTATGTAAGTCAGAAGTGAAAGCCTTAAGCTTAACTTAGGAAATGCTTTTGAAACTATATAACTAGAGTGCAGGAGAGGTAAGTGGAATTCCTAGTGTAGCGGTGAAATGCGTAGATATTAGGAGGAACACCGGCGGCGAAGGCGGCTTACTGGACTGTAACTGACGTTGAGGCTCGAAAGCGTGGGGAGCAAACAGGATTAGATACCCTGGTAGTCCACGCTGTAAACGATGATTACTAGGTGTTTGGGATTAATAAATCCCAGGTGCCGCAGCTAACGCATTAAGTAATCCACCTGGGGAGTACGTTCGCAAGAATGAAACTCAAAGGAATTGACGGGGACCCGCACAAGCGGTGGAGCATGTGGTTTAATTCGAAGCAACGCGAAGAACCTTACCTGGGCTTGACATCTACTTGACCGCACCTTAATCGGTGCTTCTCTTCGGAGCAAGTAAGACAGGTGGTGCATGGTTGTCGTCAGCTCGTGTCGTGAGATGTTGGGTTAAGTCCCGCAACGAGCGCAACCCTTATCCTTAGTAGCCAGCATTAAGTTGGGGACTCTAGGGAGACTGCCGGGGATAACCCGGAGGAAGGTGGGGATGACGTCAAATCATCATGCCCCTTATGTCCAGGGCTACACACGTGCTACAATGGCGTAAACAAAGGGAAGCGAAGTAGTGATATGGAGCAAATCCCAAAAAGTGCGTCTCAGTTCGGATTGTAGTCTGCAACCCGACTACATGAAGCCGGAATCGCTAGTAATCGCGAATCAGCATGTCGCGGTGAATACGTTCCCGGGTCTTGTACACACCGCCCGTCACACCATGGGAGTCGGAAATGCCCGAAGCCGGTGACCCAACCGCAAGGAGGGAGCCGTCTAAGGCAGGTTCGATGACTGGGGTGAAGTCGTAACAAGGTAGCCGTATCGGAAGGTGCGGCTGGATCACCTCCTTTCTAAGGAATAAAGTAGGGAGTTGCATTACTGTTTAAATGTCAAGGAAATAAGAACCTATTGTGAGTGTCACAGCTTGTAGTAGG
>WQST01000007.1 GCA_009787745.1 Lachnospiraceae bacterium | reverse complement strand
TGATATTTCTAATATCAGCGGTTTTGCGAATGTCGGCTCGATGGTCGTTTATGAAAAAGGAAAGCCGAAGCGCAGTGATTACCGTAAGTTCAAGATTAAATCCGTCAGCGGTCCCGATGATTACGCTTGTATGAAAGAAGTTCTGACAAGAAGGCTTACGCATGGTACAAAGGAGCAGGCTGAGTTAGACGAAAAGGGACTTGAAAAGGAACCGGGCAGTTTTACCAAATTTCCCGATTTGATTTTAATGGACGGCGGTAAGGGGCAGGTCAATATTGCGTTGCAGGTATTAAATGAACTTAATATTGATATTCCTGTGTGCGGAATGGTCAAAGATGATAATCACCGCACACGCGGTTTATTTTTTCAGAACAATGAAATATTGATTGATAGGAACAGTGAAGGCTTTAAATTGATTACGCGGATTCAGGATGAAGCGCACCGTTTCGCGATTGAATTTCATCGTTCACTGCGCGGTAAAGCGCAAATCAAATCAGTTCTTGACGAAATACCCGGCGTCGGGCCTGCGCGTCGGAAAGCTTTGATGCGGCATTTCAAGTCGATTGAGGAAATCAAAACCGCATCGGTTGAAACATTATCGGCCCTATCAGAAATACCGAAATCGACAGCGGAGATTATTTTTAATTTTTTTAATGAAAGTGATTGAACTCGCTTCTCTTGATTTATGGTAAAAAATCTAATCATTTGCTATTTCTTATTTTCTTTTAACAATAATGAAAAAACTTTTCATAAATCTATCCTGTTTCAGGAAATATTACTCTTTGTTTTTAACGTTCAGGACGAATTTCGCTACGTTCACGCTAAAATCAACACAAATATTATGAAATATGTTATTATCTTAAGTATATGATGAATGGTTGAAAAGCCTTTTAAGTTTTGAAACAGAAGGAATCTAACGCTAATATAAAGGTTAAGATTCCAAGGAGGTGATGCCCTTGAGGATGTAATTTTAGTACGTATAAGAAAAATTGTAACTAATTCAAACAAAATTGTGAATGGAGGAAATACTTAGTGAAAAGTTTCAGAAAAATTGCGGCAATTGCTACTATGTTTGTGATGTTAGCATCTACTAGTGTATCTGCTCATGCGCATTTTGGGGGTGGAGATCATTATCGCCCACCGGGTGTTCGCTGTTATGGGACATGTACTGCTCATACAATTTTTTTTCCTAGCAATGCTCCTGTTGAAATAACACACCATTGTGAATGCGGAGCTTCCAAGAAGGATTAATTTGTTATTAGAATTCTGAGCAAAGCGAAGGATATCACGTTCATATTGATTAAACTTAGATTCTTCGCTTTTGGCTCAGAATGACAGGGTTAGCTAAATGATATACTAATGTTGTCTATTTGCATAAATCTAGCGATATTATTAATCGGTCAAAATATCGATAAAAAAGCATTTTGCAATTGTAATGGATTAATGCAATTAAACACTAATTTAGATTGGAGCAGCAGTATCATGAGAAAAATAATCATCAGCTTATCATTAATTCTTCTTATCTTCCTTTCTGCTTGCGGAAGTAATGATTCTTTTGAAGATATTGAACTTTTGGATAATATCTATTATAAAACTGAATTTCTCACCGAAATTAATCTGAATAGAATCAGAAATTTTTCAGGCTTTGATGACAAGATTGTTATTATCGGCTCTTTTACAGACGAAAAAAAGGAAGAGGCAGTAAAAGCTATTACATATGACGAAGACGGCAATCAGCTTTCAGAAATCATCTTTTCACCGCCTGATAAGATGGAAAATGAAGAAAATGGGTGGTTTGATGCTGCTTACATAGACGAAAACGGTTTTATTTGGTTTTTATACTCGCAAACAATCGAAACGGACGGTGTTTTAGGAGATGGCGAAAGTTATATTGATTGCTATGACCAAACAGGTAATCATATAAAAACTGTTAAGCTTTTGCAAGAACAACCGAATTTATATAAAACAGGTATAAAAGACTTCATTATTGGTGATGATAATTTCTTTTATATCTGTACGGATAATCGCTATACAGCCGTTTTTGACAGCACGGGGAATCTAATTTATGAACCCCAAAACCTAAAAACCATCTTTAAGCTGCCTGATGGCAGGATTCTGGCAGAAATGGCAACGCGGGGCGTGAATTTTGAGACATTTTTTCGCGAAATAAAAGCGGCGGCGAAAGAATTAGGTGAAAACCTTCAATTTGATACTACTTGGGATGGAAATAACTACATATCCATTTATTATATAAGCGGCGATGAGGAGTATGAGTTTCTTGAAAGTACAGAGTCAAAGATTTTCGGACATAATTTGAAAGATGAAATGCGTGTAGAATTAATCGACCGGACGAAGCAAAATATCACTCAAAGCAGAAATGATACAAATAAGTATGTTGTGATGTTAAACAGTTTTATTTTCGTAATTGAAGCGCACATTATGCCGGAAGCAGGTCAAAAAGTTAAAGATATCTATACCTTGGTCAGGTTAAAAAACTCAGATATTCCTCCTGATGCGAATAAAAAAAATATTACCCTTGCAACGATGAAAAGCAACTTTGTATTAAAGGACACCATTATTGATTTTAATAAAAACAATTCCGAGTATTATATAGAAATTAAAGAATATTGGAAAGAAGGGCAATTGATTGCCGATACTTTGACAGAATTAAATCTCGACTTAGCATCAGGTAAAATCCCTGATATACTGATGATTGACCATGGTATACCCATTAATAGTTATGGTTCAAAAGGTTTATTTGTTGATTTATATGAATATATCGACAAAGACCCTGAACTTAATCGGAATGATTACTTACCGAACATCCTAAAAATGCAAGAAACGGATGGAAAATTATATTCAATTGCCGCCGGTTTTATGATTGAAACAGTAGTGAGTCCGGTTTCTTTATATAATGAAGGAGTTAGCGGAAAGACAAGATTGACATGGGATGATTTCACAACTTTGTTAGATAAAAAATATGAGGTAAAAGTACCTATCGCTTCAAGATACGCTAATCATATGTCAAAGAAGCATATACTTCAAAATGCTATACGAATAGATATGAATATTTTTATTGATTTTGAGACAAAAAAGTGCAATTTCAATACGTCGGAATTTATAACTGTGCTTAAAAATATCGACCGATATTTCCCTGAACCATATATAAATGTAGGTATAGACGATTACTTGGAGGGGAAAGTAGTATTTAGAAATGATACAATATTCGGCTTTTTGGAAACCAAAGTACCTGAACTGTATTATTTCGGAGAACCGATAACTTATATTGGTTTTCCGACTATAAACGCCGCCGCGGGTTCTTTTGCAATATTAAACTATCCTATGGCAATCTCCGCAAAATCTGAAGTAAAAGATGGCGCGTGGGAGTATGTCAAAAGTATTATAACTGATTTTCAGTTTGTCGGGGTTAAAAGCGGAGCGAACATGGATAAGAGCGGACAGGTTGCAGGATTCCCCATTCACAGTGCGGCTCTTAAAGAAATGGCGGAAGCAGTTAAAATATCTACAGGAGAGAAGTTCACCAGAACATATGATGGTATTACACTGACATATGACCCTGTTTTGACAGATGAGGATGTCGATAAGATTCTTGAGCTAATCTACTCGCTTGAATTTCATGACAACAGAATTGAGCGGGGTGTTATGGAAATAGTTTTAGAAGAAGCCGATTTCTATTTCCTCGGTAAGAAAACAGCCGAGGAGGTTGCGGATATTATTCAAAGCCGTGTGAATATTTATTTGGCGGAAATAGAGTAAATTAATCTCCGTCTTGCCTTGCGCCGGTAATTATGCTAATATTGCCTAGTATAAAAGTTATTCACATGGGAGGATAGTGTGACCGGACGCAAGATAATAGTGAATCTGATTTTTTCCGTTTCCGTTATTGCTTTGTCATTAATATGGAATTTCAGTATTTATGAATTATTTACGAATGCCTATGTGGTAACGCTTTTCGGTGTGATAATTAATTTATTTATTTTCACGCCGCTTTTGATAATCATCTTTGCAAAATTTGATTTTATTGAAATTTGCCGACAGAATTGGTCGCTTTATAAATTGATTCCGTGCGGATTAATTGCGGTAGTCCTGTGCATCAGGATGGCACAGCAAAGCTACGTTAGAATATATTATGATATCATAAGCGGTTATCATGAACCGCAAATAATTAAAAATTTCTTTGAAATAACATCCTTTTCAGCCAGAACCACATGCATTGTTATTGGTGCGGCGGCCATTTTTGCTCTGGTTATGATTCTGCTGACTTTGCTCGAATTTGCCATATATCTTCTAAAAAAGCCGCACTTTAATTTACTTGATGAAAGTGATTTTGACCCGAAGCAAATAATATTGTATCGCCGTATGGGATTTTCGCTATTGGCTTTTATGACCATTATCATGTTTGCTTTTGCCAATGCCCAATCATTTTGGTTTGATGAAATGGTCTGGACAATCGGTAAGGTCGCAAACAAAAGCTTTGCGGAAATAGCGGTTGTATTACTGGAGGACGGATATAATATGCCGCTTTATTACTACGCGCTGGCAATCATTTATCCGCTTATGCCATATGGTGAAATATATATTCTGAGCATATCAATTATATCAGTAGTGTTCGGAATAGGGTTTCTATATTTCGCCGCGAACAAAATCGGCGGGAAATTATTAGCGTATATAACGGTCTGCATTTCGGCGCTGTCATCGGTTTTATTAACAAGAGGAGCATGGGAACTAAGACCGTATCCCTTTTTGTTTTGCTTTTCGGCGCTGACAGTCTGGATATATTATAAACGAATCAAAGAAGAAAATTTTACGAATATTATCCTTTACGGCATTGTGATGACTCTGCTAATCTATACGCATTGGTATGGGGCGGTCCTTTTGGTTTTCTATGGTTTCGGCGATTTGATATTATGCATTATGAAGAAAGTAAAATTACGCTGTATTATCTCCTACTTAATCGCCTTGGGCGCAGTCTTGCCATGGTTCATTTTTATGCTGATGATGGTAAAAAATGATTTAAGCGTTGTGACCGTTTCGCTGGTTCCTAAATGGATATCCATTATCAATTCAATTGATATTATTCTTAATTCAAATTCACTTTTGTTCCTGCTGTTTGCGATTGCGGCTATAATAACATGTGTTATCGCAATTCGATTCATCAAAGTAAAAGAATGGAATACTGCCTCCTATTTATGGATTCATACGCTGTTAAGCATTTTCTGGATTATAATGGTGACTTTTATATATAGCCGCTATTTAAATCCGAAGGGTTCGATATATACGGAAAGGTACTTCTTCATTTTAGTCCCGCACGCGATTTTGCTGATTTCATTCGCAATAAAAAGTCTCGATGAAATTTTCAAAAGCAAAAGAAATTTTATCTATATATCAGCATTTTTGGCTTTGATGGGGATAATCGGATATTCCAAAGCGATTTCCTCGGTTACGCAAATCCATCAGCCGTATCGTGAGGTCGCGGAGTTAATTTCGGCGGAAGAAAAAGCTTATCTTGAGAATACCTTAATTCTGACATCCGCAGGAGATGAAGCATGGCTTGATTATTATTTCCGCAAACGCGGATTCGCGGTTCCGCAGAATATCGCTTTCGGACTGACGATGATAAGGGTTGACGGCGTTCCGTCCGAAATTGTGGTCGATTATGACGACTTATATGAATTTGATAAGATTCTTGTTTGGTACAATTATTTCCCGATACCTGAACAATTTACGGTGACATGGAAAGATGAAAAAACAATGCTTACACTTTATGAAAAGTAAATATTGGGTTTACTTAGGTTTTGCCGCGGTTTTTATGATGCTGATTCCCTTTATTTATCTGGGGACAGACTCAATAATAACTTATCACGATCAGCTTGACGGCGAAATGAATGTTTATATTCTGCGCGCCAAATATTTCTTCACCGCTCCTGAACACGGTATACTTCCTGAGGTTATGGGCGGCGTCGCGAAATCGGCAATGACCCCTCCCGCTCCGTTTAGCGTGCTTTTTTTCTTAAGCGGTTATTATTTCGAAGCTCTGGTACTGATGCAAATGATAGGCAGTTTAATCGGATACCTCGGAATGTATTTGCTGACGGAGATGCTGACAAAGAATAAATTGGCGGCGGCACTGACAGGGGTGATGTTTGCATATTTACCGCTCTTACCTGTGTACGGATTATCGCATTTCGGGATTCCCTTATTAATTTACTTATTTTTGCAACTGAAAGAAGGCCGGCTTTTTAAAACAAGTTTGCTATATACAATCTTCTTCGCCTTAAATTCTTCTCTGGTTCTGATCGGGTTTGCCCTGGTCGGGTTCATTCCGTTCGGTATCTTATATGTTCATAAAAAAGGCGGAGATTTCGGCAAAATGATAATTGCCTGGGTGGTAATGCTGACGGCATACCTGCTGACGAACTTAGATTTAATCGGTCAAACATTAGGACTATCAACCTTACCGCGTTCACATAAGTCTGATTATATTTATCAGGCAGAGAATTTTTGGCGGATTCTTTTGGACGGTTTTTTGAATGGACGTGATCATAGTTTAAGCTATCACAAGTATTTTTTGGCGGCGGTAATTTTTATTTTGATTATTTACGGAATTTTTCGTCCGAAAAATTCGGCGAAGCAGAATCTTTATAAAATTATGGTATTTTTGCTGACATTTAATTTTATTCTTGCTCTGATTGCCGCTTTTTGGAATGGCGCGCCCGGGATAGGGTTGCGGACGAGGATAGATATTTTCGGGACATTCCAGCTTGCCAGAGTAATGTGGATATCTCCGGCGACATGGTTTTTACTGATGGGGCTGACAATCGCGTTTGTTCTCTTGCCGGACGAACAGCGTAACAGCAAAGTCATATGGGTTAAGGCGGTATCTACTGCCATTGTTGCAATAGCATGTATAATAACAGGCGTTACTATATTAATGGCGGGCAATTTCAGATTAAATATTCAAAAAATGATAAATCCCGCCTATGGCGCAATCAGCTACCGCGATTATTATGCTATTGGCGTTTTTGAACAAG
Organism: Lachnospiraceae bacterium; assembly: GCA_009787745.1. Classification (GTDB taxonomy): domain Bacteria; phylum Bacillota; class Clostridia; order Lachnospirales; family Lachnospiraceae; genus UBA935. Next base: position 21,769 of record WQST01000007.1, on the reverse strand, counting down.
TGGAAAGTTATATCCGCGAGCAGACGGGTATGGCTCAGGATGAGTATCGGGTCGTCAGCTTGGGGATCAATCCTGCGGCGGCGCTTTATCATGGGTTTTATTGCTTGGACGGATACTCCAATAACTATCCGCTTGAATATAAATACTTGTTTCGCCGAATTATTGCTCCTGAACTATTAAAGGATGAAATAAACCGAATTTACTTCGACTACTGGGGTAACAGGTGTTATTTAACCAGCGCCGAAAACGACGGCCGATGGCCAATAAAAAAAGATACCTTTATTTATCAGAGTTTCGCGATAGATACAGATGCCCTTAAGGATATGGGCGGAAAATATTTGTTTTCTGCCGCATATATTGAAAACGCAGAACAGATTGGCTTAAAACTCGCCGGAGAGGAAGCGTTTGAAACTTCGGACAGTTATTCGCGTATTTATTTATATGAGGTTCGGTAATAATAATAGCGGCGGTTAGATCCTCTGATACGCTCAGGATGACATTTAAGACTAGGAACAATTGCGATAATATGATAAGATAGTGTTTGAAATACAATGACGATTATTTTAGGGGGTGATATCCCTTTCGAATATCGTCAACGGTGATGAAAGGTTTTAGCAGGAGACTTATGAAAAGAGCTTTAATAATCGGTGCAGGCCCCGCAGGATTAACCGCCGCATATGAATTGCTAAAAAATTCCTGTGATGAATCCGTAAAAGCTGATATTGAAGTAATCGTTTTTGAGGAAAGCGAAGATATGGGCGGTATCTCCAAAACCGTCAATCATCATGGTAATCGGATGGATATGGGCGGGCATCGCTTCTTTTCGAAGATGCCTGAAGTTAATGAATGGTGGAATAGCATAATTCCGATGCAAGGCGCCCCCGCTTATGACGATATCCTTCTTAACCGGCAAGTTCCGCTGACCAAAGGAGGCCCCGATCCTGAAAAAGAAGATGTTGTTATGCTTACCAGACGCAGGATATCCCGAATTATGTTCGACGGGCATTTTTTTGACTATCCGATTTCTTTGAGTTTCGCGACATTAGCCAATATGGGTTTGGGAACGACGATATTGGTCGGTTTCAGCTATTTAAAAATTCTCTTCCGCAAACGGCCTGAAAAATCGCTGGAAGACTTTTATATTAATCGCTTTGGCAAGAAGCTTTATTCAATGTTTTTCGAAAACTATACCGAGAACCTTTGGGGGCGCCATCCCCGCGAAATCGACCCCAGTTGGGGCGCTCAACGCACTAAAGGTTTATCGATTACCGCTATTATCAAAGATATTTTCAGCAAGTTGATGCCGGGCAGTAAGAAGCGTAAGGTGGAAACTTCATTGATTGAGGAATTTACCTATCCGAAACTGGGCCCCGGTCAACTATGGGATGTAACTGCGGACAAAATAATGGGAATGGGCGGAAAAATCCTCAGAAACCATAAAGTAACAGGCGTTATTAAAAGCGCGGACAATCGGCTGACAGGGTTAACATACGAGCATAACGGTATCAGCAAGGCGATAGACGGAGACTATATCATTTCTTCGATGCCTGTCAAAGACTTGGTCGCAGGAATGAATGATATCCCGAAAGAAATCGCCGAAATCGCCAAGGGACTTCCTTACCGCGATTACATGACATTGGGGGTTTTAGTCCCTAAGCTTAATCTGATTAACAAAACAAAGTATTCGACAATCGGCGATATTGTTCCCGACTGTTGGATTTATGTCCACGAAAAAGCGGTAAAAATGGGACGTTTCCAGATATATAATAACTGGTCGCCATATATGATTAAGGATTTGCAAAATACCGTTTGGCTGGGACTTGAATATTTCTGTAACGAAGGCGATGAATATTGGACAATGACGGATGATGATTTCAGCCGTTTTGCCATAAAAGAGATGGTAACATTAGGATTAATCGACGATGCCGAGATGGTAATAGACAGTCATGTATGCAGGGTTAAAAAGGCATATCCCGCATACTTTGATACTTATAATGAAATGGGGAAATTGGTTGCATATCTGAGTGAGATACCGAACTTATATTGTGTCGGGCGTAACGGTCAGCACCGCTATAATAATATCGACCATTCCATGTGTACTTCATTTGAAGCGGTTAAGAATATTTTGTCAGGGAGCATTGATAAGAGGAATATATGGAGTGTCAATACAGAACAAGATTATCACGAAGAAACGAAGGAAAATGAGATTGATTAGTGTGTTCCCTGTCTAAGAAGTAAAGGAGTAAATAAAATGCCAAGTGTAAGCCTGAACCGCATAGTTGAAAAAATGAAACTTACTAGTTTGACACCTGAGATTGATATCTCGAAAATTAAAATAACCGTTCCTGATATTAATCGCCCTGCGCTTCAATTAGCGGGATATTTCGAACATTATGAAGCACAGCGGATGCAAATCATTGGCTTTGTCGAATATACCTACATGCAGTCTTTTTCGGCGGAACGTAAGGAGGAAATCTATAACCGGCTTCTTTCCAACGATATTCCCGTGGTCGTTTTCTGCCGTGAACTTGAACCGGATGAACTTTTTTTGCAAATCGCACTTGAAAGGCAAATCCCGCTGATGATGTCTAGGAAAGCGACATCATCATTTATGGCGGAAATTATCCGCTGGCTGAATGTAAAATTAGCGCCCTGTATTCGTATTCACGGCGTCTTAGTCGATGTCTTCGGCGAAGGTGTTTTGATTATCGGTGAAAGCGGAATCGGAAAATCCGAAGCGGCTTTGGAACTTATTAAACGCGGACATAGGCTTGTTACCGACGACGCGGTCGAGATTCGCAAAGTCAGTGACGATACCTTAATCGGTTCCGCTCCTGATGTGACGAAACATTTCATTGAACTGCGCGGGATCGGTATTATTGATATCAAGACTTTGTTCGGGGTATCAAGTGTTAAAGATATTCAGTCGATTGATTTGGTAATTCATTTGGAAGACTGGAATAAAGAAAAACAGTATGACCGCCTCGGCCTCGAGGAAGAATATACGGAATATCTCGGCAACAAAATCGTTTGCCACAGTATTCCCGTTAGGCCGGGACGAAATGTGGCGTTAATTTGTGAATCGGCAGCAGTCAACCACCGTCAGAAAAAAATGGGCTACAACGCGACACAAGAGCTTTACAGGCGTTTCCAGGAATCAATGAAACGCAACGAGGAAAGTGAAGAATAATAGGATTAATTGTGACGGCGAAACATACTATTTACTAATAAACCAATTCAGGAGAGATATGATAACTAAATCTATTTACGACTATATAAATCAAATTATCCCATCCGAAGATTTATTATCAAACGAAAAATTAGCGTCTCACACCACGTTTAAGGTTGGCGGCGAAGCGGATCTTTTTATCCGCATTACTAATAAAGAACAATTAATCAAGCTGATTCCTTTCTTGCGCAGATTAGAGATTGATTTTTTCATTCTTGGTAACGGCAGTAATGTTCTTGCCGGCGACAGAGGTTATCGGGGGGTGATTCTGAATATCGGTACAGGAATGAGCAATATCGCCATTGACGGTAACTTGGTTACTGCCGAAGCGGGGGCTTTACTTGCCAATGTGTGTAAATTTTCTTCTGTTAACGGCCTTTCGGGAATGGAGTTTGCCTGCGGAATACCGGGCACAGTCGGCGGCGGTATCATGATGAATGCCGGAGCATATGGCGGCGAAATGGCTGACGTAACCGAATCGGTTTCGGTCATGAATGAGACAGGTGAATTGATGGAGATAAGCCGTGACGCGATGGAGTTCGGCTATCGGAAAAGCGCAATCAAAAACCGTCCCTATACGGTTTTGTCAGTAAATTTCAGGTTGTCGCCGGGCAATAAAGACGAAATTCAGGCGAAAATATCAGCCTTAATGGAAAAGCGTAAGGAAAAGCAACCGATTAATTATGCCAGTGCAGGAAGCACTTTTAAACGCCCGCCGGGAAATTTTGCGGGAAAACTCATTATGGATGCCGGACTGCGCGGATTTTCAATCGGCGGTGCGGGAGTTTCCGAAAAGCATTGCGGGTTTATCGTCAATCGCGGTAACGCGACCGCGGCGGATATCCTTGAAGTCATTAAAGAAGTTAAAGAGCGGGTTTATGACCGTTTTGAGATTAATTTGGAGCAGGAAATAATTCTTTTAGGAGATTTTTAACAGATGAGAATAGTAATCGTCACAGGAATGAGTGGCGGTGGGAAAAGTACCGCAATCAGAATGTTGGAGGACAGTGGGTATTACTGTGTTGACAACCTGCCGACCCCCTTAATCGAAAAATTTATTGAACTTTGCATCGAAAACCATGAGGTAAAAAAAGTCGCGATTGGTGTAGATGTCAGAGCGGGGCATCCCTTCGGCGATGTCCCCAAACAGCTTGAACACTTGCGGAATAATGGTTATGTTTTTGACATTCTATTTATGGATGCCTCAGAAAATATGCTGTTAAACCGCTACAAAGAATCCCGCCGTATCCATCCGCTTGCGCCCGAAGGCCGGATTGAAGACGGTATTCGTTTAGAAAGAGAAATACTGGGTGAAATGAAGCGGATATCCAGTTGCATTATTGATTCCAGTAACTTGTTGGTGCGTGATTTAAAAACAGAGATTGATCGAATCTTCGTTCATAATGAAGAATCAAGAAGCTTGATTGTGAATATTGTTTCATTCGGTTTTAAAAATGGGATTCTGATTGACGGTGATTTGATTTTTGACGTCAGATTTTTGCCGAATCCCTACTATATCGATGAACTTAAATTTAAAACAGGAAATGATCAGGAAGTCCGTGATTTTGTCATGGCGCAAAAAGGAGCAGATGAGTTCCTGACAAAATTGACTGATATGGTCAATTTCTTGATTCCCGCATTTATCAGCGAAGGAAAATATCAGCTTATTATCGGAATTGGCTGTACGGGCGGTAAGCATCGTAGTGTGACGCTTGCCAATGGTCTTTATGACCACTTAAAAGATAATAAAAAATACCTGATAAAGGTTTCTCACCGCGATATCCTTAAATAAGTGAAAGGTATATATCCGTTTATGTCATTTTCCGCGGAAATAAAAAGCGAACTGAGCAATTTGATTCCCACGGGACGCCATTGCCGCTTGGCGGAGATGGCAGCTATTTTGTATTCGTCAGGCGCAGTAATTTCCCATCAAAATGGGAAACCGGAAATTATTATTACCACCGATAACGAAGTAATAAAAAGAAAATACTTTACTTTATTAAAGAAAGCATTTAATATAGAGGCTGATACTGAGAAAGTATTGCAAGCTCTCAGGATTAATCGCGGCAATGAACCGACTTATGATTTAAGTGAGGGAGTCAGTTCGCTTATAATCAAGAATACTTGCTGCCGCCGCGCTTATTTACGGGGATCTTTTATTTGCAACGGCTCGACGAGCAATCCCGTTAGCGGTTATCATCTTGAATTTGTGCAGAATTTTTATCAACATGCCGTGAAGCTTCAAGATATACTAAGCGGATTTTCTATTGAGGCAAAGATTATCAAACGGAACAAAAAATTTATTGTATATATCAAAGAAGGCGCTTTGCTGGTTTTGCTTCTTAATATTATGGGCGCCCATAACGCTTTGCTCAAGCTAGAAAGTTTGCGCGTTGAAAAAGAAGTACGCAATACTGTTAACCGTAAGGTTAATTTCGAAGCGGCGAATATCAGTAAATCAGTTACCGCCGCGGCTCGTCAAATTGAAGATATTGTTTATATAAAGGAAAATATGGGGTTTACGGCATTGGCGGATAATTTAAGGCAAATAGCCGAACTGAGGCTTGAATATCCGGAGGCTTCTTTACAGGAGTTAGGGGAGTTGATTAATCCGCCGATTGGTAAGTCAGGAGTGAATCATCGTTTAAGAAAGCTAGGTGAGATATCCCGAAAGATGCAGGGTTTTAGATATTGAACTTAGAAAGTATAAATAATTATTACAGGAGGATGGAGTGAAATGGTTGAGAAACAGATAGTGATTGGGCTTTCAAATGGTTTGGAGGAACGGCCGATTGCCGTTTTGGTGCAGATGGCAAGCAAGTATGAGAGCAGTGTTTATTTACTTTCGGGAAATAAGAAAGTGAACGCCAAGAGCATTATGGGTATGATGGGAATGGGTATGAAAAGCGGGGAAAGTGTTACCGTTATGACCGACGGGGCTGATGAAGACGAAGCGGCGGATGAAATGATTAATTACCTTAAGGGTTAGTATGCTATGAAGTTACTCTTTATCTACAACCCGCGGGCGGGAAAAGCGAAGATTCGTAATAATCTTTTGGATATTATTGATATCTTTACGAAAGCAGGATTTATCGTGACCGCTCACCCGACGCAGGCACCGGGAGATGCCAGAAATGTGGTAAGCCGCTTGAAAGCAAACGCTTATGACCTGATCGTGTGCAGCGGCGGCGACGGCACGTTGGATGAGGTGGTAAGCGGAATTATGCTTAAGAAGCTAAGGATTCCGCTCGGCTATATTCCCGCAGGCACAATGAATGATTTCGCGAGGAATTTGCGGATTCCAAGTAATATGCTGGTAGCGGCGGAGCGAATTTGTCAGAAAAATCTTTTTGCTTGCGATATCGGGGTTTTTAATGACGCTAATTTCGTTTATATTGCGGCGTTCGGCCTTTTTACCGATGTGTCATACGAAACAAGACAAGATATCAAAAATATGATTGGGAATATGGCTTATATATTGGAAGGAATGAGACGTCTGCCCGATATAAAAGTCAGCCGGATGCGGGTTGAGACCGAAGGTATTGATATTGAAGATGATTTCTTGTTTGGGATGATTACCAATTCGGTTTCGGTCGGCGGGTTTAAGCATATAACAGGTAAGCGTATCAAACTTGACGACGGTTTATTTGAAGTAACCCTGGTAAAAAAGCCCAAAAACCCGATTGAACTCAATAATCTTATCGCGGCTCTTTTAACCCGTAATTTTAGTGCCGATTGTATGTATTGGTTTAAAACATCGCATCTTAAAATTACCGCCGCCGAAGAAACCGCCTGGACATTGGATGGTGAGTTCGGCGGACTGCATATCGATGTGACGATTAAGAATATGGAGAAGGCACTTAATATTATCTGTTAATAATTTTTATTGTAAATATATCTTTTTTGGCATTAATAGTTTATAATTAAAACGAAAACGAAACAAAATGGAGGAAAATAATATGTTAGTTTCAGCAAAAGAAATGCTTGACAAAGCTAAAGCAGGTCACTATGCAGTCGGACAGTTCAACATCAATAATCTGGAGTGGACGAAAGCGATCTTAGCGACTGCCCAGGAGTGTAACTCTCCTGTTATCTTAGGGGTTTCCGAAGGCGCAGGCAAGTACATGGGCGGCTACAATGTCGTCGTCGGAATTGTTAATGGTTTAATAAAGGATCAGAATATTACCGTTCCCGTAGCTTTGCATTTAGATCATGGTAGTTTTGAACACTGCTACAAATGCATGGATGCAGGATTCTTATCGGTTATGTTCGACGGTTCTCATTATCCGATTGAAGAGAATGTCGCAAAGACCAAACAATTGGTCGCCGATGCTAGTGCGAGGGGCGTATCAATTGAAGCCGAGGTCGGTTCAATCGGCGGTGAAGAAGATGGTGTCGTCGGAACAGGTGAAGTTGCGGATCCTGCTGAATGTAAAGCGATTGCCGATTTAGGCATTGACTTCCTTGCCGCCGGTATCGGTAACATTCACGGAAAATATCCTGCGAACTGGGCGGGATTATCTTTTGATACCCTTGATGAAATTCAGAAATTAACGGGTGATATGCCCTTAGTTTTACATGGCGGGACAGGCATTCCGACGGAAATGATTCAGAAAGCAATTTCCTTGGGCGTAGCCAAAATCAATGTTAATACCGAATGCCAATTATCTTTTGCGGCCGCGACACGTAAATATATAGAAGCAGGAAAAGATTTAGAAGGCAAAGGATTCGACCCCCGCAAACTCTTAGCCCCCGGGGTGGAAGCGATTAAGGCCACGGTTAAAGAGAAGATGGAGATTTTCGGTTCGATTGGTAAGGCTTAGTATGAAAGTTATTCTTGATTAAGAATAGTCATACGGCAAATTTGTGCTTCGCACAAATTTGCGGGTACTGTAAAGCTACTTAAAGCTTAAAAAAATGGCGCAATAGCGCCATTTTTTTGGTGTGAAGCTTTAGTTATTCTTAATCGTGGTCCTTAACACGATTTAGAATAACTCTTCACACCGTTCACTGTTTGTTCATATTTTTTTAAAAAAAGGTTTACTTTATTATAATTCTTTAGACATTTCTGTTGTCTATAATAACATTATAAGGAACAGCAAACAGCAGTAGCAATAATTTTAATAATAACTTTTTCATAATAAATGCCAAGTAAATCCATTTGAGATTTACTTGGCATCCTCCCTGTCTAGGGCTATTTTTCAAGTTTGAAGATGTTTCTTTTTTCCAAAGCAAAGAGTAACATCATCCCAAGAATCCCGCATGAAATAACTTGTCCGAGCGCCACGAAGATTGCCGACAACCACAAAGGTCTGATTCCATAAGCAAATAATAAAATAAACGGAACAATAACCGCATTAGAAATAATCGGCGGCAACGGCGCCAGCCATTTGATTTGATTCGCTTTCGGTTTCTTGCTCTTTTGGTAAGACCGCGCCATTTTCCCGATGAAATAAGTAAAAACCGCGCCTATCAGAGTTGCGGTACTGCCGAAAATAATATCCAGCCAATGCGCTCCGGTCAGAAAATTCGCAAGCAAACACCCAATCGTCAAACCGGGAATCGCCGAAGTAATAAAAAAGGGTAGAATCGTCAGAGCTTCAGAAAATCGAACTTGAACCGCATTATCCCCCGCGAGCCCAAAAGCATTCGCGATGAAAGTCAGCACAACATAGAGAGCAGCAATCATTGCCGCCTGAGTAATAAATAGAACTTTTTTTTGCATGGTACATTTCTCCTTAGTTTTGTTTTACGTGAGGATGGTTTCGAACTCACGGGTTTGGCCGTAAAACTTTAAAGGTTGTTTTACGACTTTCTTAGTATAACAGGGTATTAGGGAATGTCAAGAAAATATCGTTTTTTAATCAATATTTTCATTGACAAAACGTATGTTCGGCTGCATAATTAAGATAAGTCAGCAATGACCCAGAGCATTTGGCTCGGAAGTGCTACCATAAACGGTGACGGTTAGCCCTCTATTCCAGAGGGACTGCGACCCTCTGATAACATAGAAATCATTTGTGTAAACAGATGAAATACATGAAAGATGAGGGTAACTTATGACTATATACGACTTAAATTTGATTATTGTGTTGTTCGACATAGTGTTGACTTCCATAAAGTTCGGATATGAATTAGGACGTAAAAAATCACAGAAATAAACCGCTCCCAGTCTCACAAACTAAAGCGGTTTATTTTATGCTTAACTTGAGAGGCTAACCGTCTATCGGTAGCACTTCTTATGACCTTAGCTTAAAGCATTTCTAGGGAAATGTCAAACAGTTTTTCTGCCACTAATTAACCACTAATTAACCACTAATTAACCGCTACCTTGTAATGAATACAATGTTTTTTATAACAAATTCTTCGGCAATGGATTTTTGTGTATTGTAATGGCGGGCTTTAGCAAAAATATCATCAGTTTGTGGAACTGGATATTTCTCTAATAATTTATGGTTAATTGCCTCAACCATTTCAATCGCTTCTTCATCCACCCGATAAATCATTTACATCAATTCACCGGTCATTTCAACATGCAAAACCGTCCCGAGTCAGTATCGTGAAGATAATTCATTGCCATTCTATCATATTTACCGAGAGGTTGCTCTGGTGCATCATCTATTCCCAGACTGGCGATAAGGTCTTGAAGTTCCTTGTTTTCTAATAATTCCATACTCATAATTGTCTCCTCTGGATTTTTACGTTTTATTAGTTGCATTAAATCTCAAAAAGTAAGGACATAAGCAATTTCCACTTATATCCTTATCGACAATCACCTGAGGATGGTTTCGAACTCACGGTCTTATTATTATAGCAATTATGCAGTTCAAACTCCAGTCTTTTTTCATATTGCGCAAAAATCTTTCTTACATGGTTTTAACTTTGGCTCTATAAGAAGCTCGTACGGTATATTTTGATTTTTCCAAGTTTTAGGTTTATAATTACAGGGTAAATATCAAAAATGATTTGTATTTAAGTTTATATGCAGATAAAATAAACCACGAAGGACAAGTAATGAACAATCAAACACATAACCCAATAGTTAGTTTATCTGAGTTCTAGCGTAAGCTATCGGAGATTATCGCCGACATTCTAGTATTGGGAGCAGAAACAGGGGTCGCTTGAGGAGGTGCTTGAAGTTGAAGAATCAAACGGAGAATAAAATCATCTTATATCAGGATGAGAATGGAATTACAAGAATATCGGTACAGTTTGCTGAGGATGATTTATGGTTGACACAAAATCAGATTGCTGAAATTTATAATACAACTCAGCAAAATATAAGTCAGCATATTGATGCTATATATAGAGATGGCGAATTAGATATAAATGCAACTCACAAGAAATTCTTGTTAGTTCAAAACGAAGGAAATCGTCAGGTTAAACGTGAAATTAGCCATTACAACTTAGATATAATTATTGCTATTGGCTATCGGGTACAATCACAAATTGCAACTCGTTTCAGACGCTGGGCGACTCAACGCTTACACGAATACATCCAAAAAGGTTTTACCATGGATGATGAACGTCTTAAGCAGGGTGGTTCCCGATACTTTCGTGAACTTTTGCAACGTATTCGCGATATCCGAAGTAGTGAACGGAATTTTTATCAACAAGTAACAGATATATACGCTACGGCGACAGATTACGATCCCAGAGCAGATATGACTAAGACTTTTTTTGCAACCGTACAAAACAAGCTACATCACGCTGTTCACCAACACACTGCCGCCGAAATCATACATGAACGTGTTAATAATGAAAAACCTCTTGTCGGAATGACGAATTTTAAAGGTGATTACATCACGAAAGATGACGTAAAAATTGCTAAGAACTATCTTGCTGAGGGTGAATTACAACGGCTCAATCTATTGGTATCACAATTTTTGGATTATGCGGAATATCAGGCACTTGAACTAAACCCTATGACAATGGCAGATTGGGTTATAGCGCTAGATAAGCAAATATCCATGCTAAATAAAACTCCTTTAGCCGGTGCGGGAAATGTATCACATACACAAGCAATAAAAAAGGCAGAAAGAGAATTTGAAATATATCGCGCTAATGAGATGAAGCAAATGGAGAGTGATTTTGATAGGGCGGTTAAGAAGCTTGTTGATAAATCGAATGGGATGAGACAATGAGTGTGCCGTGTTTTAAATAGTAGAATTTCTTATATGTACCTGTAAATAAAATAAAGCTTGATTGAAAATGTAAATTCTAGTGTAAACTTAAATTCCATTAGGAAGATTTAATTCTACTTTACAAACAATGGATGACATTAATATTGCGTCATTTATTGGGGCAATCATTTAATGTTAAGGAACAGCTATACATATAATAACCGTTTTAGTAATGCCAATTCAAACATATATATTAAACCAATGTCATTAGATAAGGGTTGTGTCATCTTGAGCTTATTCTCTTTTTGGCATCACCACTATTTCCCCCCAATCTCCCCCGCCCGATACCGACTAACAACCCCCCGAATCCTCTCATTAGGGTCAAGCAGCTCACTAATCGAAGCGTCATGATTAAGCGTATCAATCAAATAGGCAATATACTTACTCATATCACAATTAATATACCATTCCCGATTCAATAACTCAGGTGCTTGATATATTAAATTCGTTGTCAACACCCGGTCAATAATCCCAATCTCATAAGCCTTATCAAACCGCTCAAATCCGCCCGTAAATAACCCGAAAGTCGAGCAAACAAAAATCCGTCCCGCTTTTCGTTCTTTCAGAGCCGTTGCGACCTCCAAAACACTCTCGCCCGAAGAAATCATATCATCAATAATGATCATATCCTTCCCTTCGACATTCGAACCCAAAAACTCATGCGCGATAATCGGATTCCGCCCGTTAACCACTTTGGTATAATCGCGGCGTTTATAAAACATACCCATATCAATCTTAAGCACATCCGCCATATAAATGGCGCGGCTCATCCCGCCTTCGTCAGGGCTGATTGCCATCAAATGCTCTTTATCAATATGAAGTCCGCTGACATTATTAAGCAAAGCCTTGATAAACTGATAAGTCGGCTGAATTGTTTCGAAACCGTGTAAAGGGATTGCGTTTTGGACTCGCGGGTCATGAGCGTCAAAAGTAATAATATTATCTACTCCCATTTTAATCATTTCCTGTAACGCAATCGCACAGTCTAATGATTCCCGTGAAGTCCTTTTATCTTGCCGGCTCTCATATAAGAAAGGCATGAAAACGGTTATTCGCCTTGCTTTACCGCCGACGGCGGCGATTAGCCGTTTAAGGTCCTGATAATGATCATCAGGCGACATGTGATTGTCTTTCCCGAATAAATGATAGGTTAAGCTGTGATTACAAACGTCAACTAACAAATAAAGGTCGGTTCCGCGTACCGATTCCAAAATTACCCCTTTAGCTTCCCCTGTTCCAAAGCGCGGGACTTTGGCTTTCAATATATAACTGTCGCGCTGATAGCCAGTAAAAGCTAAACTATCCTTATGTTCGCTTTTTCTCTCGGTTCGCCATTCGACAAGAAATTCGTCAACTTTTTTGCCTAATGACCGACAGCCTTCCAGTGGTATAATACCAAGTGAACCGACAGGGATTGTTTCAAGATTAAGGACTTCTTTTTGATTTGCCATATTTATGAAGTTGCTCCTTCCATATCATGTGTGCAATTAGATGCTTTTAAGGGTTTTTTGTTTTTTGACCATGCGAATATCCGTCCCGGTCAGTAAAAGATGTTCATAATTGCTGTATATCCTTGAAAAAATACGTTCCGTATAGCGGTCAAGCAATTGTTCAAACGACAAGTTCGTCGAAATAACCGTTGCTTTTTGATTAAGATGACGGGAGTTTAAACAGGAAAAAAGTTGTGAAATAGTAAAGTCTGACATTTTTTCCGTTCCCAAATCATCGATGATTAATAAATCACATGTGCTTAAATCTTCATGCACCATTGTCGCTTCTTCTTTATCCCGCTCGAACATTTGGCGGGATATTTTTTTGAAAAAATCAGTCGCCGAGTAATATATAACGGATAAACCTTGCTCAATCATATTCTTAGCGATACAAGCCGATAAAAATGATTTACCTGTCCCGACCGTACCATAAAAACAGAGATTTTGATAAGCAGTATTTTCGCAAAATAAATGGCATTTAGCGACGGCTTTTTTAAAGTTTTCAAGATCCTTTCCATGATAATAACCATAATCCAAGTGAGCGAAATTTTCTTTTTCCAGCATCTCCGTAATACCTGATTGCTGATATAGTAAATTGATGATGGCCTGCTTGAAGCAGTGGCACTTATTTTGCCCGATATATCCTGTATCATGGCAGTCAGGGCATTCATATGAAGGATTAAGATAATCTTCGCCGTAACCTGCATCCGTTAATAAAGCTTTTTTGTGCTCAATCTTTTCATTTAACAAATCGCTTAATTCGTTAAGGGCATTTTCATCACCGCTGAGATATTTTTTGGCAGTCATGACGGAAATAGAGGCAATCTCTTCTTCGGTTTCTTTGAATCCGCCGATATGCTCGGAAACATAAGCAACGCGTTTTTCCAGTTGGTGGCGGCTTATATCACGGCGCTTTTCGTATTGCTTCATTATTTCATTATATTGTGTATTACTGATTCCCATTAGTTGCTAAACATCTCCCGTTCAAGTGCTTCGAAATCATATGTATTTTGCTTGAACTGATGAAACATAGTGGCTTTATTGTTTTTCGCAGGTTTGGCGGTGCGGTTCATATTGTGGTCGATGTCGGCATTGGCTATGTCCGTGATGTGGCGGACATTATTTTTTTCCCACTTTTGTAAAATGGCGTTACAATAATTAAGGCGGTTACGATCGACAGCCATAACAGTCCGGTTACATGCTTCGAAGATAAGCTCGTGGTCAAATCCGAACTCACGGGTCCAGCTTAAAATCATATTGGCTTCTATTTTGGTCGGGCTGTTTTGTTTGCCCAGCGCTTTCATGACATCATAAACTATTTTATCATATTTCCGGGCGGCTTTCGCGGCTTGTTTCGGCGTGATAATACCTTCTTCCGCCCAACTGACAGCGACTTTTTCGATGTACCGGAAATCTCTTTTACCGCGTTCGACGCAGTACTGGATCAGATAATCGATCATGTCCGCGGAAAACTTTAGGGTATCCATAAAAAATAGGATTGAGGTAATATCGGAAGTGCTTAACGGTTTTCCTAAATATTGCTCGGCAATAAAGAAAATCTGCGCGGTATCCTCAGCTTCTTTGAATGCCTTTAAATCATCCAAACTATAAGCAGGCTTCGGGAACGATTTCTTCGGCGCTTCTTTTTCCGCAAGCAAGGTTATATTATTGATGGGTCTAGTCTGCCCGGGCTTGGGGATGGGTTTCAGATAGATGCCGACAGGATATTTTTGGTCGTCATACTGAACACTAAGCAACAGGTTGTTTTCCCAATAATTAAGCGCACGGATAACGTCTTTTTCGGGATAATTAAATTTATCCGCAATATCGGAAATGCTGGTGGCTTTATGCGCACTCATCATTCTGAGTAAATATAAAAAGACTTTTATCTGAGCATCATTAGCGTCCTTTAAATAATCATCTATAAAAAGATTGGACACAATAGTAGCCTCTTCGTAGTCGTCTTGATAAATCGTAAGCGATCCCATCAACATCTCCATTCTACTGTAACCCGCAGTAACCAAATTTTTCATCTTCAGCAAAGTTGAGTATAGCACAATAAATAAAAAAAAGGAATAGCTAATTTGTCCTAGATGTCGCTAAATTACTGGCTTTACGGCTTATGTGGATAATGTGGAAGAAGTGGATAAGTATTAAATTTTTCAGTAAATACAAGGAAAAAATATCCACATTTTTTAGCGGCAAAACTCCGTTAAAAATGTGGATAAAGTGTAATACTAATTCTTAAGCAGATTATCTCCGATAGTTACAACGTCTCCCGCCCCCATAGTTATCAACAGGTCGCCCTGCTCAACATTTTCTAAAATAAATTTTTCCGCGTTGGCGAAACTATCCAAAGTAGAAATATAATAGCACTCTTTTCCGCTTTTTTTGATAATATTTACTAAATCTTTACTGCTGATGCCGTCTTCGTTTTTTTCACGGGCGGCATAGATATCGATCAGGATAATTCTGTCGGCACCGCAAAGGCTGTCGGCGAACTCGTTCATGAAAGCCTTCGTGCGGGTGTAAGTATGGGGTTGAAAAACGCACCAAATCAGACGATGGGGATAATTTCTGGCGGTCTCTAGGGTGGCTTTGATTTCGGTCGGATGATGCGCGTAATCATCAATTATCATGAAGCCTGCGCATTGCCCCTTTTCTTCGAAACGGCGCTTGGTTCCTGTGAAAGCCATTAAGGCGTCTTTGGTAAAGCGGGTATCGATATTAAGGTAATCGGAAAGGGCAATCGAAGCGGCGGCGTTAAGGGCGTTGTGCATCCCCCGCGTCCCCAAGGTATAAGTTTCGGAAGCGTGGGATATGGCGGCGGCTTTAACATCGGCGAAACTTTGCGGGTGATAGTTTAGGGTAAAGGTCGGATGAGCTTCTTTATCATAGGTTACATCGCTGATATAATAATCATTAGCAGGGTCTTCGCCGTAAACGATGACTTGACAGGATAAACCATTGACGACTTCGGAAAGGTTTTTAATCGCGCCGTTAATGATGAGAACCCCGTCTGCCGGAATCAGTTCAGCGAATTTGCGGAAAGATTGCCTTATTTCTTCTTCGTTTTTGAAGAAATCAAGATGGTCTGCTTCTATATTAAGTATGACTCCGATTTTGGGATAAAATTGTAAAAAGCTGTTAGTGTATTCACATGCTTCGGTGACGAAAAAATCTGATTTGCCGATTTTGATATTTCCGTCGATCGAATTAAGGATGCCGCCGATTGAAAGCGTCGGGTCAAGGCGGGCCTTAAGTAATATTTCGGAAACCATTCCCGTGGTGGTGGTTTTACCGTGAGTTCCGGCGATAGCGATAGGTACTTGATAGTTTTTCATAATTTGCCCTAATAGCTCGGCTCTGGTCATTGAGTTAATGCCCTTTTCTTTTAGGGCAATAAATTCGGGATTATCATCTTTAATCGCGGCGGTATAAACAACCAGATCAATTTCCGCAAGGCCGCATTGGGGATTCAGATTTTCGGCGGTTTGACCATAAAAAATAGTTGCCCCTTTTTCGGCTAAAGCAATCGTCAGTTCCGATTCTTTAAGATCGGAGCCTGAAACGGTAAAGCCTTGTTCCAGCAATATTTCGGCGAGACCGCTCATGCTGATACCGCCGATTCCCATAAAATAAATATGAATAGGATCCTTAAAATTGATTTGATACATATGAAATACCTCTCCTTTTGACCGCAACCACTAGCTTATTATAACCGGTTAATGGTAAAAAAACCAGTACCATAATACTAAAACTTATAAGTCGAAAAATAAGTTAAAAGTAAATTACAATATCTTGATATGACCGGTGCTAAAGTACTAAATATAGCGAAATTGTAAGAATTGAATGCAATAAAAAAAATCTTTCTTTAATTTATCTAAAAAACATGATAAAACTAGCAATTTTTTAGTAAAAAACATTTATTTTTGAATATATATATGATATAATGAAATCAGCATTATTTATGAATGTCATTAGTATTTATGGCTTATAGATTATCATATGCCGTTTAGTAGAACATGTTAACATAAGTTTTTATAAAGTAATGCCTTACTTCGTAGGGGCGACAGATAGGAGCAGGGAGTATGATCAAGAAAGAAATGATCGCTATGTTGTTAGCAGGCGGGCAAGGTAGTCGCTTGGGTGTCCTAACATCAAAGGTAGCTAAACCGGCGGTGGCTTTTGGCGGGAAATATCGGATTATCGATTTCCCCTTAAGTAATTGCATCAACTCGGGGATTGATACGGTAGGTGTTTTGACACAGTACCAGCCCCTCCGGCTTAATACTCATATCGGCATCGGTATTCCGTGGGACTTAGACCGTAATATTGGGGGTGTGACGGTTTTGCCGCCATATGAGAAGAGCAGTAACAGTGAATGGTATACGGGTACGGCGAACGCGATATTGCAGAATATCGACTACATGGATAGTTTTAATCCGGAGTATATCTTGATTTTATCAGGCGACCATATCTATAAGATGGATTATGAAGTAATGCTTGAATTCCATAAGGAAAAGAAATCTGAGGTAACTATTGCGGTTATGCCTGTATCGATGGATGAAGCGAAGCGTTTCGGCATCATGATTACGGATAACGAAAAAAGGATTACGGATTTCGAAGAAAAGCCTGAGAATCCGCGCAGTAATTTGGCTTCGATGGGTATATATATCTTCAATTGGCCGATCTTAAAGGAAGCTTTACTTAACAATGCTGATTTACCGAATCTTGATTTCGGAAAACATGTTATCCCGTACTGCCATAATAAAGAAAACGCGAGTCTTTTTGCCTATGAGTTCAATGGCTATTGGAAAGACGTCGGTACACTTGAGTCGTATTGGGAAGCCAATATGGAACTTATTGATATCGTGCCGGAATTTAATTTATACGAAGAATACTGGAAAATATATACTAAGAGCGAGATTTTACCGCCGCAATATATCGCTGACAGTACATGGGTTGAAAAGAGTATTATCGGCGAAGGTACCAGAATTTACGGTAAGGTCTATAACTCGGTTATCGGATGCGGTGTAACGATAGGCAAAGACAGCGTCGTCCGTGATTCGATAATCATGAACCGCACCGAAATCGGCGCGAATTGTGAACTTAACAAAGTGATTGTTGCGGAGAATGTTTCAGTCGGTGATAATGTCAGATTTGGTATCGGTGATGCAGTCCCTAATGAGACCGACCCGCATATTTATGATAATGGAATTGTTACAATTGGTGAAAAGACTACCATTCCGAATGGCGTGACAATCGGCAAGAACACTGTTATCTTCGGTGCCACCGATATGAGCGATTACGATAATGGAGTGCTTCCCGGCGGGAAATCATTAATTAAGGGAGGTGCCGGCGTATGAGAGCGATCGGAATAATCTTAGCGGGCGGAAATAATTATCGGATGAGGGAACTTTCGCAGAAACGTGCGGTTTGTGCAATGCCGATTGCGGGAAGTTACCGCAGTATTGATTTTGCGTTATCCAATATGTCCAACTCGCATATTCAAAAAGTTGCAGTTTTTACCCAATATAATGCCCGAAGCCTGAATGAACATCTGAGTTCATCGAAATGGTGGGATTTTGGCCGTAAACAAGGCGGTTTGGTGGTGTTCACCCCTGCGGTGACGAGCGAGAACAGCTTTTGGTATCGCGGAACAGCGGACGCCATCGCCCAGAATTTGTCATTCCTTAAGAATAGCCATGAGCCTTATGTCGTCATTTCATCAGGCGATTGTGTTTATAAGATGGACTTCAATAAAGTCCTTGAATATCACATTTCGCGCAAAGCAGACATCACGGTCGTCTGTAAAGATTTGGAAGCGGAATATAATGTTGACCGTTATGGCATCCTAAAAATGAACGAAGAGCATCGGATTGAAGAATTTGAGGAAAAGCCGGTCGTCGCCCGAACAAATACGATATCTTGCGGTATTTATGTCGTTCGCCGCCGTCAGCTTATCGAAATGATTGAGAAGTGTGCCGAAGAGGATCGATTTGATTTTGTTAAGGATATTTTAATCCGCTATAAGAATATGAAGCGTATCTTTGGCTACAAACTTAAGGAATACTGGTCTAATATTGCTACCGTAGAGGATTATTTTAACACGAATATGGATTTTTTGAAGCAGGAAACAGGTGATTTCTTTTTCCGTCAATATCCTGATATTTACTCGAAAGTTGATGATTTACCGCCGGCTAAGTATAATGTCGGTGCTCATATCAAGAACAGTTTGATTTCCAGCGGGTGTATTATCAACGGCGTCGTTGAGGATTCGGTGATTTTCAAGAAATCATTTATTGGCAATAATTGCTTTATTAAAAATTCCATCATACTAAATGATGTTTATATAGGAGATAATACACATATCGAAAATTGCATCGTTGAGAGCCGTGATACCATTAGGGCTAATTCTTATCATAAAGGGGAAGATGGTATCAAAATAGTAGTCGAAAGAAATGACAGATATGTCATTTAGTTGTAACTAACAATCATAAGTGAAAGGATAATCTTTCACAATTTCGAGGGAGGTTAATGCATGCAAATTACAGATGTGCGCGTGCGTAAAATTACTAAGGAAGGCAAGATGAGGGCGATTGTATCGATAACCATCGACGATGTGTTTGTGATACACGACATTAAAGTGATTGAAGGCGAAAAAGGAATGTTTATCGCAATGCCAAGTAAGCAATCAGCCGATGGAGAGTACCGGGATATTGCTCATCCGATTAATTCAGAGACGCGCGAGAAAATTCAGCGGACGATTTTAGAAAGATATGAAAAGGCGTTACTATTGCCTGATGCTATGGAATAATTAGGAGTTTGTGTAGCATTTATATAAAAAAGCGTATGACCCGGTATATTTAAGGTCATACGCTTTTTGTGTGACGTTTAATCCGCTTGTTTCCTTTGTCGGAATGACATATGCACTTTTTACCACTTGACAATCATTTTCTCTCCCTATATGATGATTAATAGAACTTTTTTTATGGAAAGGCAAGGTACATAATGAAAATAGCAAGAACTTCGATATGGTTATTCGTTCTGGGCGTAATAGTCCTTTTATTTGCGACTAACAGTGTTTATACGCTGGATACGCAACATGCCGCTGTCGTGACCACATTTGGCAAACCGACTTTAATCACAACACCCGGTATAAAATTCAAAATCCCCTTGGTTCAAAGAGTCCAAAAGATTGATACAACCACAAAGGAAATAACGATAGGTTATAATGAAGCTACTAATCAAAGCGTTAATGATGAATCGGTAATGATTACCTCTGATTATAATTTTATCAATGTTGACTTCGTAATCATTTATCAGGTATCTGACCCTGTTAAATATGCGTATGCCGCCGAGAATCCTGTGGTCGTGATGAAAAATATCGCCCAGAACTGCATTCGTTCGGTTATTGCGTCATATCCGATTGATGCTGTTTTGACGGTCGGGAAAAGCGAGATTCAGACTAATATCAGGGATATGTTGTTTGACAAAATAAATACCCATGATATCGGTATTTTAATCCGTAATGTCACAATCCAGGATGCCGAACCGCCGACCGAAGAAATCCGTGCCGCTTTTAAAGGGGTTGAAGACGCCCGTCAGAACATGGATGAATTTATTAATAAAGCAACTGAATATGAGAATGCGATCATTCCGGAAGCGCGCGCTAACGTAGACAAAACAATCAGAGAAGCCGAATCAGCCAAGGCCCAGCGCGTGGCGGAAGCGAATGTTGAAGTTTCTAAGTTTAACGCAATGTTTGAGGAATATAAGAAATTCCCTGAAATGACCAAGAAGCGGATGTTCTATGAAGCAATGGAATGGATTATGCCGAATATGAAGGTCGTCGTAATGAATGAAAACGGGGTAACAGAAACGATTCTCCCGCTTGATTCATTCACAAATTCGAGCGAAGAGGCCGAACGTAATTATAGTCAAAACAATGCGGACAATGATTAGCAAAAAAGCGTAGAAATATCGCTGTCATGGAGATTGTAATATGGAAGAAAAAATTATCAAAAACAAAGATGTAACTAATAATGAAAATAAAGGTTCAGGGAAAAAATTCCGTTTGATTTTTTCCGATTGGCTATTAATAATATTGATTGCCGGCCTTTTAATCTTTTTATCAACAGCGGTCGTTACTAAACAGGATGAGTATACTTTGATTCTCCAATTCCGTAAAATCGTCCGCGTTATTGATAAACCCGGGTTAAATTTCCGAATCCCGTTTATTCAGACGATTGAAAAGCGCGAGCAGAAAATTCTTTTCTATGATTTACCGCGTTCCGATGTCATTACCTCGGATAAGAAAACAATGATTGTTGATAGCTATGTGCTTTGGCGGATTACCAAACCTGTTCTTTATTATCAGACTTTGAGCGGACTTAAGGTTAATGCGGAAGGCCGTATCGACACGGTCGTCTACAATGCGATTAAAAATACAATTTCAAGCATGACGCAGGAAGAAGTTATTCTTTCCCGTGACGGAAATGTGTATGTTACACAGATTGATGTTGAAGTCGAAGCGGTTTCGTTGGATGGTGAAGAAGTCGTTATTCAAACAAGTGACATTGAGATTAAATCATTAACAGAAGAAATTGCGGCGAATTTAATTCCGATAAGTGATTATGGTATTGAAATCATCACCGTTGAAGTAAAAGCGCTTGACCTTCCCGATTCTAATAAAGAAGCTGTTTATAACAGGATGATATCAGAGCGTGAGAAAGTCCGCACTATGTACAAATCAGAAGGTGAAGCGGAAGCGCAGATGATTCGTAACCAAGCTGATAAGGACGTCAGCGTTATGCTTTCCCAAGCTAAGGCGGATGCGGCCAAAATCATTGCCGAAGGTGAAG
>WQST01000006.1 GCA_009787745.1 Lachnospiraceae bacterium | reverse complement strand
CTCGGACGTCGTGGTCATTCCGTGAGGCAGGGACAGGTGTTGAATATAGTGATGCAAAGCCGGGTGATGTTATTTGTTACGCGGGTCATGTCGGAATATATATCGGAAATGGGCGGATTGTTCATGCCAGTACGGAAAGAACAGGAATAACCATTACTCCCGCGACATATAAAACGATTTTGGCGGTCAGGCGCTTAGTATAAAAGAGGATTCTGTTAAGCAAGGGTGAGAGAATGAGTGATTTTGAAAAAGACGGTCGCGACGACGATCAATTAAACGAAGGAAAAGAAGACACAGCTTCTAAAATTTCTTCAAATGATGAAGATGAGAATGAGTACGAAGATGTTTGTTTCGCGTGCCGGAGACCCGAATCAAAAGCTGGGAAAATGTTTAAACTACCCAATCAAATCTGTATTTGCAACGACTGTTTACATAAAACGATGGACACCGTCAGCCAGTTTGATTATCAGGGAATGCTTAATAATCCCCATGTAATGAATGAAATCCATAATATCGAAAAGAATAATAAAACAGGCTTTCCGAATATCAGTTTTGTTAATCTCGCCGATTTACAAGGCGATGGCGGAATACCCAATAAACAAAAACTGAAACGAAAGAAAAAGGGGGCGGAGACAGAGCCGATTCTGGATATACATAATATCCCCGCACCGCATAAAATCAAAGCCCAGCTTGATGATTATGTCGTCGGGCAAGAATATGCCAAAAAAGTTATTTCCGTTGCGGTTTATAATCATTATAAACGTGTTGCCACCGATACGATGGATGAGATAGAAATAGAAAAATCCAATATGCTGATGATCGGCCCGACAGGATGCGGCAAGACTTATTTAGTCAGGACTTTAGCCAGGTTATTGGATGTGCCTTTAGCCATTACCGACGCCACCTCTTTAACCGAAGCGGGCTATATCGGCGATGATATCGAAAGTGTAGTGTCAAAACTCTTGGCGGCGGCGGATAATGATATCGAGAAAGCGGAACAGGGCATTATTTTCATTGATGAAATAGATAAAATCGCGAAAAAGAAAGACACTCATTCCCGCGATGTCAGCGGAGAATCGGTTCAGCAAGGGATGCTTAAGCTGTTAGAAGGCGCCGAAGTCGAAGTGCCTGTTGGAGCCAACAGCAAAAACGCGATGGTTCCGCTGACGACAGTCAATACCCGTAATATTCTTTTCATTTGCGGGGGCGCGTTTCCTGACCTTGAAGAAATTATTAAACAGCGGCTTAAAAAGCAAACCGCAATCGGTTTTAATGCCGAGCTAAAAGATAAATTCGATAAATTAAAGAATATTCATAATCAGGTAACTTCGCAGGATCTCAAAAAGTTTGGTATGGTTCCCGAATTTATCGGCCGTTTACCCGTACTTTTTACTTTGGATGCTTTAACAGAAGAAATGCTTGTAAAAATTCTTGCCGAACCCAAAAACGCGATAATTAAGCAATATCAGAAGCTTTTGGCATTAGATGAAGTACAGCTTGTTTTTAACGACGAAGCTTTGCTTTCAATCGCCCGAAAAGCAATGGAAAAAGACACGGGCGCCAGAGCCTTACGGGCGATTATTGAAGAATTCATGCTGGATATTATGTATGAAATTCCTAAGGATGAAAATATTGGCAGGGTAATTATCACAAAAGAATATATTGAAGGAACAGGCGGCCCAATTATCGAAATCCGCGGCAGTCAAGTACCTCAACCCCCAATTCCGCTAGTTGACAAGCGCCATGCCGCGTTTTAATTGTACCGCCGCTTATTTTTGACTTTATCATAAATTTTTGTTATAATTTAGACGGTATATTTGTGGAAAGGGAGATGTCATGTCAATATTTGATTCTATGCAAGCTGATGAGCTTAAACGAGTTGCGTTTGACCAATCTCCGATAGGGATCAATCTATTTGATCATAAATTAAATGTCATTGATTGTAATCAAGCGGCTCTGAGACTTTTTGAAGTTTCGGATAAGCAATATTATATTGAGAACTTCCTTAACTTTTTTCCTGAAACACAGCCGAATGGCCGTGCCTCTGATGAAATGGCAAAAGAATACAGGGAAATGACGTTTAACTTAGGGAGCGCTTATTTTGAATGGCATTTTCTAAAGCCTGACGGCGAAAGTCTGCCATGTGAAGTGACATTAATAAAAGTTGAACAAGATGATGAAAGAGCATTTTTAGCGTATTATCATGATCTGCGCGAGCATCTGGTGATGCTTGATGAAATTGAACGCCAAGATAACTTGATTTCTTCAATGAACCTCGCGGCGATGGCTCTTTTAGTCTCAACGTCAGGAGAGGATGAAGATCAATCCCTGAAAGCAGGAATGGAGCAAGTAGGCAAATGCATAAACGCAAATCGTGTGCAAATGTGGAGAAATATCGACATAGACGGTGTTTTAAATTTTGAATTGCTTTACGAATGGTCTGATGTGCTGATAGATTTAGTAAATGATATGCATATCGGAGAAATATATTCATATGACACATTTCCCGGATTGCTCGAAAAACTGAAAAGCGGTGAAATTGTTAATAGCCCTGTTTGCAATTTGTCCGACTATTCAGGAGAAATATTAGCCAAGCACGGCATAAAATCAGTTGTTTGGATGCCTTTATTTCTGGAAGGACGCTTGTGGGGAAGTATTGTCATCAGTGATTATTATAATGAACGTTACTTTACGGAAGATGAAATTTCGTTCCTCCGTTCAGCGGGGCTGATGCTGATAGACAGTATTAACCGAATGATTCAAGCCGAAAAAATCCGTGATACGGAAACGATGGCACAGCTTATTATTGATACGATGCCTTTAGCTTGTGAACTTTGGAACCGCGAGCAAGAGATGCTGATTTGTAATAAATCGGCTCTTACCCTTTATGAAATCGACAATTTCAAAGAGTATTGTGAGAAATTCAGCAGTTTATCGCCGCCCGTTCAGCCGAATGGTGAATCCTCCGCCGAACTTCAATATACGGTGATTGAGCAAGCATTTGTGGAAGGTTATGTATATTCCGAGTGGATGCACCGGACGTTGGACGGTACTCCGATGCCGACGGAAGTGGTACTGGTCAGGGTTCCTTTTCGTGATGATTATGTTGTCGCCGCATACACCCGCGACTTACGCGATCAGCGGAAAAGCGAAAATGAACTTCACTTAGCTGTTGAAGCCGCCCAGGCGGCAAGTTATGCTAAATCGGCATTTCTTGCCAATATGAGCCACGAGATCAGAACTCCGATGAACAGTATAATCGGATTTTCCGAACTGGCGATGGATGATAACATTAGTGAAAAGACCAGGGATTACCTGCTCAAGATTCGGAATAATTCCGAATGGCTATTGCGGATTATTAATGATATATTGGATCTTTCGAAGATTGAATCAGGTAAACTTACCTTAGAAAATACCCCCTTTGACCTTCATGATATCTTTGCCCATTGCAAGACCACCATTATGCCGACGGCGGTGGAAAAAGGTTTAATGCTTTATTTTTATGCCGAACCTTCATTGGGGAAAACACTGGTCGGCGACCCGACAAGGCTAAGGCAGGTACTGATTAATCTTTTATCGAATGCCGTAAAATTTACCCGCAAAGGGACGGTAAAAGTTTCATCCAACATCCTAGCGTCAACAGAAAGCACCATTACGCTTTTATTTGAAGTAAAGGATTCAGGGATCGGGATGTCGTATGAACAAATCGAAAGGATTTTTGACCCCTTCGTCCAGGCGGATTCCAGTACGACGCGGAAGTTCGGCGGGACGGGGCTTGGTTTGACGATTTGCCGAAATATTATCGAACTGATGGGCGGGCAGTTAACGCTTGATTCAACAATCGGCAAGGGTTCCAAATTTTCTTTTACCCTGACTTTTAATGCCATTGATGAAGTGGAAAAGAAAGAGATTAAGCAATATACATTAAGCGAATCGGAAAAACCCGTCTTTTTCGGTGAAATTCTTGTTTGTGAAGATAATAAAATGAATCAAAAAGTTATTTCCGAGCATCTTAGCCGGGTCGGTATCGAATCCGTTATCGCCAACAATGGTCTCGAAGGAATAAATATTATCCGCAATCGGAAAGAGGAAGGCGGAAAACCATTTGACTTGATTTTTATGGATATTCATATGCCTGTTATGGACGGGTTGGAGGCGGCGTCTGCATTGCAAAAAATGAACAATCAAGTTCCGATTGTTGCGCTGACCGCCAATATTATGTCAGGTGATTTGGAAATGTATAAAAGTAAGGGCTTGCCCGATTATTTAGGTAAACCGTTTACTTCCAAAGAACTGTGGTCATGCTTGCTCAAATACTTACAGCCGCTGAGAATCGAAGCGGTTGATACGGCTAAAGCCGCAGGGGCGGACGCCGAATTTAGCCGCCAAATTCAAACAATATTCGTAAAGAAAAACCAGACTAAATTCGCAGAAATAGAAAATGCGGTTACATCAGGCGATATTAAACTGGCATACCGCCTTGCCCATACGCTAAAAGGAAATGCAGGGCAGATCGGCGAAAGCACTTTACAAGCCGCCGCTTTGGATGTTGAAAGCCGGCTTAAGAATGAAGAAAATAATTTAACCGTCGCTGTTATGGATTTATTGAAAAGTGAACTTAATCGCACCCTTAAGAAACTGGCTCCGCTCTTACAGGAAGAAAAAAGGGAAATAAATACGGAGTTTGATAAAGGAAAAGCGTTTGAACTTTTTGACAAACTGGAAGAAATGCTTGAAAACAGCAACCCCGATTGCTTTAACTTAATTGATGAACTTAAAGAGGTTCCTTTTACGGAAGCAATTATTACACAAATAGAAGATTTCGACTTCGAACCTGCAATCGAAACGCTGAAAGAACTACGGGAAAAAGTAAAAAATTATAAATAAATATGTCGTCCTTGCGTGAAACAAAGGATTTCATATATATCATAATCGGAGTAATAAGATGGAAGAGCAATATAAGAACAGCATACTAATTGTCGACGACGAACCTGCCAATATAATCTCCCTGACCCATATTCTTAAGGAAAAATATAAGATATATGCGGCAAAGAATGGCAATGATGGTGTCAGGCTGGCTCACAAGCACTTACCTGATGTAATTTTGCTTGATATTATTATGCCTGATAAGGATGGTTTTGAAGTTATTAATGAACTGAAGAATAATACTGAAACAAAAGCAATCCCTGTTATTTTTATAACAGGCTTGACGAATGTTGAGGATGAGGAAAGAGGGCTTTTGTCCGGTGCGGCTGATTATATCAATAAACCTTTCAGCGCTCCGATTGTTGAACTTCGTGTCCGCAATCAAGTCATGATGCAAAATTACATAAAAAAGATCGAAGAACTTAGTGTTCGTGACCAATTAACAGGGCTTACCAACCGCCGCGGCTTTGACGAACGCTTACGCGCTGATTTCGGCAGGGCGTATAGACATCAGGCGGAAATATCAGTACTTATTATGGATTTGGATAAATTTAAATCATATAATGATACACACGGTCATTTGCAGGGAGATAAGGCATTGCAAGCGGCTGCCCGTGTTTTACAGGAATCGGTCAGCCGCGCGCAGGATTTCATCGGTCGTTGGGGCGGTGAGGAATTCGTGGCTTTACTTCCTGATACGAACGGGGAGCAGGCCAAAGTAGTTGCGGAAAATATTCGTAAAAATATGGAAGTAATCGAAATACCGTTGCTAACGGACGGGTCGCCGACGAGAATTACTGTTAGTATTGGGATATGTGCGGGGATTCCTGCTCTTGATTCATCATCTGATATTTATATGAATAATGCCGATGCCGCCCTTTATCTGGCAAAAGAAGGCGGCAGGAACAGGTATGTACTTTATGAGTGGTAAGGAACGGGGTTTTTATGAGCGGAACGATCAAGACGAATAACAAATTGTGTACCGGGTGTAATCGATGTGTCAGGGAATGTCCGATGGATATGGCTAATATCACTTATCAAAATGATGTCGGCGATATTAAGGTGATGATAGATTCCGAAAAATGCATCTCATGCGGGCGGTGCATGTCTGCTTGTAAACATAACGCCCGTTATTATTTAGACGACACAGAGCGCTTCTTTGAAGACCTTAAGAATGGTGAGAAGATTTCCCTAATCGTTGCTCCAAGCGTTAGGGCTAACGTCCCCGCTTGGCAACGTTTATTCACATACCTAAAACAGCAGGGGGTACAAAAGATTTATGACGTCTCGCTGGGCGCCGATATTTGTATCTGGGCCCACATCAAGTACCTTGAGGAAAATCCCGAAGCCCATTTGATAAGCCAACCTTGCCCCGTTATCGTAAGTTATATGGAAATTTACCAGCCTGAGCTTTTAAAATTTTTATCGCCGATTCATAGCCCGATGGCTTGTACATCAATCTACATGAAGGAATATGAAGATATCAGCGGTTCGATCGCCGCGTTGTCGCCTTGCATCGCCAAAGCCGACGAATTCCGTGAAACAAACCTCTGCCGGTATAATGTAACATTTGCCGGTATTCGCGAATATATATCACGGAATCGGATCGTTTTGCCGACGGAAGAAAGCGGCTTTGACCATTCGGAGAGTGCGTTCGGTGTCCTTTTTCCTATCCCCGGCGGATTAAAGGAGAATATTGATTATTTAATGGATAAAAAGGTTAGCATTGATAAAGCGGAAGGGGATTCTGTCTTTAGTAGCTTGAATATCTATTCCGAGACTCCCGAAGAGATTCTGCCGCAGGTTTTTGATGTCTTAAATTGCGATTTTGGCTGTAATTCAGGGACAGCGTGTTCATACGAGCATAATGTATTCGAAGTTAATCGGACGATGGAAGGGATCCGGAAAAAGAAACGGGAAGAGTTCGATTGGTCAAGGTATGAAGAAATATATAAGCAGTATAATGCCCGTTTTGATATCAATAAATTTACGCGAAACTATATCCCAAGGATGCTGACGTTCCCCTATGTATCAGATCAGGATATCGACAACGCCTTTAAACTAATGGGTAAAAATGATTTCAACGCACAAAACATTGATTGCGGCGCTTGCGGCAATGAAACCTGCTACAACATGGCAAGAAAAATCGCCATGAAAGTGAATATCCCGATCAATTGTATTGTAAAATCAATTCAGGACGCAAAGGTTCTGAATAGGGAATAGTCATTGTCATTCTGGTCTTCGACAGTAGGTGAAGATGGTGATATCATACGTATAATATCAGCCAGAAAAGCAAATGCAGATGAATCAGAAATATATGGAGGTGGAAAGTGAAAACACATTATGATTTTTCTAAAGGTCGAAAAAATCCATACGCCGAAAAATTAAAAAAAGAGGGTTATTCAATTACAATTAACTATTCGCCCCAAGATGTAGAAAATATGGATAGAACAGAGTGTAACCCGACACTTGATGAAAAAGAAGATTTTGAAAGATATAAAAAAGCAAGCGGTGAAAGTTAATTTGTTTGCTCCCCTCATTACAGACAATACCCCAATGCCTTTTTTGCCAGATTTTTATATTGAAAATTGTTTGATTGCAGGGTGCAAAAGTTTTAAACAGAGAATAATCATTGTCATTCTGAGCGAAGCGAAGAATCTCTTTTCAGCAAGAATAAAGTGAGAACCTTCGCATACGCTCAGGACGACAATTAAAGAGTCTGTTTAGCAACTTACATAACCGAATAAAGAAACGGAACACAATTAGTAAAATTAAAATCAATCCCTTTCGTTCCCTCGCTAAGGCGGTTCCGCATCTCCTCATCATCAATCAGCATCTTCAAGGCACTAACAATATCATCCTCTGACAAGTCAACAATAACAGCATTTTTCCCATTCTTAAGCAAATCAGAAACCCCTTCGAAATTAGTCGTCAAACAAGGCTTATGCAAAATCAACGCTTCTTGCAAAGTCAAAGGGAAACCTTCAAAACGTGACGGTTGGATATAAATATCAGCTTCCGCGACATAGGGAGCGGGATTTTCCCGCGAACCGAGTAAGATAAAATTTGAGGTAAGATTATGCTTCTTAATCAGCTTCATCAAACGCGCTTTTTCATTACCGTCACCGATGACATACCAGCGAACATTTGAATACCCTTCGCTTAAAAGCTTCGCAAAAGCTTGGATTGCGATATCATAGCCTTTTTGCGGATGCAACCGCCCGACAGTAACCAGTCTGATACCATCGAAATCATCGGTAAAGCCTCTGTCTTTAACGGCGTTTGCGCGGATTTCATCAGGTAAAATTATATTCGGGAATAGATATGTCTTTTCGGTAAAATCAGGATAAATTTGATTAAACACAAGTTTAACCGCCTCAGAGATACAGCAGATGTAATCTGCTTTAAGATAATATTTGTAATCAAATGCCGGCAGGTATCCTGCTTTCTCATAGTTCACATGTACAAAAGCAATTTTTTTACCGGCATTTATTTTGTCAATGCAGTAATAGGTTGACGCACCTTCAATAAAAGCGATACATAAATCAAACCTCTTATCAATCTTCGCGGTTGTATCAGCAAGCATCGCCCAAAGAAGCTTATCAGGCTGGAAACTTTTATTGTTTTTAAATTGGAGTATGATATTTTTAAGCGCAGAGGGGATGAATTTAAGAAAATACATCTTGTGAAGCAGACGTCGCGTCACTTCTTTGATGATATAGTGTGTACCGCCGACCCCAAGGATAGGTTCGGTACTTGGATTATCGTTCAAGATTCGCACATCGGAAGGAACATCTGAAAACAATTCACCCCGATTCAAAATTGACAAAAGCGATACTTGAACTTTTGCGTAATCAAAAGACTTAAGCATCGAAATCAAAGATTTCTCCGCCCCCGCGCGCCCCATTGTATTGATGACGATTAGAATTTCTTTTTTTTCCATAACCTCACAAGCTGAATATAATGCTTAGTAATCCTTGTTATTGATTATGCTCGAAATTATATATTCTGTCAAATTTATATTAAAGTTATTGCAACAATGCCAAAACACCTTGGTTGAGTTGATTAGCTTGCGCGAGCATTGCCTGACCTGCCTGCGCCAGAATATTATTATTAGCGAATTTAACCATCTCAGTCGCCATATCTGTATCGCGGATTTGTGATTCGGCGGCGGTTGTATTTTCGATGATATTTTTGTTGTTGGCAATTGTATGTTCAAGACGATTGTGTTGTGCCCCTGCGTTTGAACGATAGGAGTTAAGAGTATAAATCGCATCTTTAACCAACTTTAATCCCTCTGCGGCAACCTCTCTACCGTATGGCTCCCAT
The DNA here is from genome assembly GCA_009787745.1 of Lachnospiraceae bacterium. Taxonomy (GTDB): domain Bacteria; phylum Bacillota; class Clostridia; order Lachnospirales; family Lachnospiraceae; genus UBA935. Next base: position 21,647 of record WQST01000006.1, on the reverse strand, counting down.
GGATGAAAGATGTTTTCTGTTCCGGGAAGCGAAGGGTCGGTATATACTCTTACGGTCGAGTACCCGCCTAAGTCAGCCAGTCCAAGAGCCATAGCGTGGCAATCATAAATATCAATATAAATTCCGTTATTTGTTTCTGAACCCGTTACTATAAAATAAGGACCTTCGCCTTGTACGTGTTTTTTCGCATCATATGTTGAATCTACAGAGTTTACGAGTGAATGTTGGTACTCTGCATGTTGAAATTGTTGAGCAAGATTTGGATGTGACATATTTGTTGCTAAACCTTGCTGTATCCATTCATAATTATTACTGCCGAGAGGAGTTTCTACCGATGCCCAATCTACCTGTGTATAGGTTAAATCTACTTGATTTGCGGGCGCATTATTATGAATTTCTAATTTCCACTCTCCTTCAAAATTATTTATATCTAAATGGTCGCCACAATCGGGATTGATGCTTGGATCATTACTGTGAATAAATTTGTCGGGTAAAATTTTGAAATTCAAATTTCCATTGCTATCCGGGCCGCTTACCTCAACATCCCAGTCAAAAGTGGGCGAACCTGGATTTGGAGTTATATTTACAGCTGATGGATTACTATATTGCTGAGAACCATTCCATGTGTAGCTATCACCGTTAGGCGCAATAATAGTAACGTCAGGATAAATATACTCCTGCGGAGGAGTGTTGAGATAGTAATACGTCACCAGGCCAGAAGTGGCGGTAGCGGGTATATTCGGTCTACCTCCAATATTAGTAGGTAGAGAATGATTTTGTGGTACAGATGTCAAAGTGTGAGACAAAGGAAGGGATACACCACTATTGGCGGGCAAAGCCGTTGCCGATGTTCTGGCTATCTGAACATTAAACTCTAACGTTAAATCAATCCAATCGCCGCTTTCCCAGGATCTGCCATAATCAGTTGCAAATTCAGGTAATCCGATTGTGGATCTCGGGTCAAAAATAGAAGGGCTTGTTATGGAAACTGTATTAATACCGACCCACTCATTACCTGTGGTTGGGAATGCGTAATCGCCCCGGCTAAGGATTGAAAGAGCAGGAATAGGGTCTTGATAATTCAATTTAGTAATGGGAGCAGTATATTCGGCCTCTCCATTACTCAAAGGTCTAAGCGCGTTAAAATCAGTTCGTTCAGCTACATTCGATATTTCCTTCGTTAACTGATCAAGCTCCATTTGAATAAAGCTTCTATCTTCATCCGTCAATGTATCATTCATCCCCTTTATTACCAATTCATTCATCCGATGAAGCATATCAGTAATCTCTTGCATCGAACCATCCATAGTCTGAACAAGGCTGACTCCGTATTGAGCATTCTCAGTCCCCTGTGTCAATCCGCGGATTTGTCTTCTCATTTTTTCACTGATAGCAAGACCTGCGGCATCGTCTGCGGCACGATTAATTTTATATCCTGACGATAGTTTTTCGGTCGATTTTGCTTTTGCGGAATTGGTTATCCCAAACATCCTGTTAGAGTTCATAGCCATAATATTGTGTTGAATTACCATAGTTTAGCCATCCTTTTATTAGTCACCGCCTTGTGATTCTTGTTACACTATATTATTCGTCATAGAATATGGAAAACTTTAGTAAAAAATGTACGAAAGTATATTTAATATATTACCATCGTCAGTTTTTATTTCTGTCACTTCACATTAGAATGTAATGAGAGGTGGACAATTTGAGTAGATATGAGTTGGATTATAAGAAGATAATTGATAATGTGAAAGCATTGCGAAATGCGAAAGGAATCAGTCAAATGCAACTGAGTGAATTGGCTGATTTATCTGTCAATACTATTTCAAAGTTTGAAATTAATCAAAAAGAGATTAATCTAAAAACATTGATTAAGATATGTAATGCCCTTGACGTTGATATAAACACGCTATTAAACCATCCCGAAAAATATAATCAAACGCCGATGGACTTAATCATAAGTAATTTAATCGAAGAATTTACCGACCAAGATAAAGAACTCCTTATCCCCATAATAACAGCTATCAAATTTTACAAAAAAAGCACGGAAATAAATTGAGAATATTAATTTATTGATAAAAAAGGCAGAAAATGATATATTATTCTTAAGAAAACAAATAGTTCTTTTTATGAAGGAGATACCAATGGCAATAACTATAATCGATAATGATAAACGTGTACTTTTATCAGAAGGTGAAGTTGACGCTCAATATTTAGGAAAATTTGTTTTAGTAGATATTGCAGATGTTGAAGAGAACTATGATGGCGGATATTTAATCGCGTTCGGAGATTTAACTGAAGAAGTAGAAAAAGAATTATTTGAATATGGACAAACTTTAAAACCGAAAGTTCGCCCCTATATTATGTCAGGTATAGCAGAACGAGGAGGCAGCTTATGGATTTCACGAAATCACTAAGAGGTAAAGATTTATCGCGTATTCAATTTTGGGTCACATTGTATGATAAAGAAAAATGTATCAGTAAAGAGGTGAAGTTGATAGTTGATACAGGAAATATAAATACTATTATATCACAGAATTTAGTTGATATGTTTAGCATTGAAAAATTAGCAGAAGAACTAACTTTTACTTTAGGCGGTAAGACGCGAATTGCGGAAAGGCATATAATACCTTACATAGAGTTTAGCACAAACTTTGAAATAAGTAATGTTGCTGTAGAATCTGTTCATTTCCAACCGAATGATGAACTCTACAACTCAATATTATTAGGTCTTAATACATTAAATAATTGGGATTATTGCATTAGTAATTTTGACAAAAGTTTTTATGCGAAAGAACGATTTTCTATATTGATGCCAAATAAGTTACATTATTATAGTAATTATTTTGTAAAGGTTAAGAAAGATAATAAGTTGATAATGGAATATAGCAGGCTTATTGTGAATGAATCAGAAGCAATTACCCACTCGGAGACGCAAACATGAACATACAAGAATCAGCCGAAGATTACTTAGAAACGATTTTAGTGCTTGGTTTTAGCGGACAGCCGATCCGCTCTGTTGATATTGCCAATGAGCTTGACTACTCACGCCCGAGCGTCAGCGTTGCGATGAAAAATTTGCGTGAGGACGGATATATTAACGTGGGCGATAACGGGCATATCACCTTGACGGATAGCGGGCGCGAAATAGCCGAATCCATTTATGAAAGGCACATTCTCATTTCTGATTGGCTCGTTTACTTAGGAGTGGAAAAAAGTATTGCCGTAAATGACGCCTGTAAAATGGAACACTCCATGAGCAAGCAAAGTTTTAACGCTATCAAAAGCCATATTGAAAACCGGAAACAGGAAATTGGAAAATAAAATGGAACGTTCGAAACGTTTTCTTTTAAATTCAGCATGTACAGCCATCATGCAAATATCAGTAATTCTATGCGGATTTATTTTAAACCGTATCATTTTGACCTCATATAGCGCGGAAACATCAGGTTTTATAATGTCAATTATCCAATACTCATCCTACTTCGTTATGCTGACAGGTGGCATTGCAGGCGCAGTTATCTTCGCGCTCTATGCTCCGCTTGCCGATAACGATCATGTTGCTGTAAATGGTATTCTCACTAAAGCGCGTCAAGTGTTCTTTTATGCAGGGTTAATTGTTCTTCCGATTAATTTATTAATAGCGTTTATATACCCAATATTCATTGACGCGGATATATCGGCATGGTCAATGCGCTTGATTATTTTGGTTATGAGCATTTTCGTTTTCACGGAAATGGTGATAATCCCGTGTTACAATACCTTATTTACCGCTGACCAGCGGACATATTTTTATTCTTTAATTTCGGCGTTTTCCTATATAATCCAACTGCTGACCGTTTATCTAATATCCAAAACGGATGGTTCGGCAATCTTTGTCTGTATTTCATATTTGTCCGCTTCGTTAATCCGCAGTATCGCAGTTATTTGGTATGTACGTTACAAATATCCGAAAATCAATTATAAAGGCATACCCTTAAGCGGATGGATGAGATTACAAAAATACGTCCTATATATCCAAATAATCGGTTTGCTTCAAACAACCCTGCCGTTAATTTTTACAACCCTATATACGGACTTGGCGACAGTACGGGTTTTCGCAACTTATAACCTGATTGTTATGGGAGTCATGTCGGTATTATCAATTTTCGTCACGAATATCACCCCTGCTTTCGGCGATGTTATCGCCCGTAATGAAAAGCAAGTACTTACCGGCGCATACCATAAATATGAAATTACTTTTTTTGCCTTTACCGCTTTAGTTGGTTCGGCAGCAGTTTTGGCGATAACGGATGTAATCCGCCTATATACGCAAGGTATCGAAAAAGCGGGGTTTGAAAATGCGGAAATCGGTCTTTTATTTATCTTGAATATTGTTTTGATATCATTACAAGTTCCCCAAACAAGCATCCTTCAAGCCAAAGGAATGTACAAAGAAATGAGAACTCCTGCCACGGTTCACATTCTTATTTTTATTTTACCGGCTGTTATTTTGGCTCCGAGTTTGGGGATGGAAGGAATATTAATTGCCTCAGTCATTGGAAATATATACCGCAGTGTCAGATTGGTTTTTTTCCTTCCGTCCATCATAGAAAATTACAAGATAAAAAAGAGTTTAATTCGTCAAGGAATAACAATCTTTTCAGTGATTTTATCCTACTTTATCTATAAATTAACCGGCTATCATATCGACAGTTTAGTATCGCTTATAATTTATACTTTAATCATGACAATTTTAGTCGGGATAATTATATTGGCTTTATTTTTCATAACTGATCGACACGAATTTACCGATACTATCAAAGAAATACGGTTATTAATCATAAATCGCAAATCATAAAACATATTGACTTTTTGTTATAAATTCTGTAAAGTAATAGTTAGCAAAAACTAAATAAAAGGAAATAATTACATGGATGGATTAGGATTAACCGGAACCAAAAAATCTTTACTTTCAGAAATCATCGGATTAGCAAGTCAGCATAAGATCGCCGGGGGGTTGCCTCGTGAAGTTTCTACATTTAAAAGATTAAATGCTACGATAATTGAAGCGCATAAGAATGCTGATCATGAAGTAGCTAAGTGGCAGGAATCACATATATTTCCTCTTGAAATGATAAGAATAAGAGAAATTAAAGGGATTTGGTATCTCTTCGAGATTCATGTTGATTCGAGTAAATATCGAATGCTTAAGGTTGATGCATTTGAAGTGGATCCCGAAAATTCATTAAGACGTGGGCTAAAATGTGGTGAAGGGATGTCTAATTCACCGCTTTATGCCGATTGGGCAATTGAGAAGGCGATTAGTGATTTCGAACAGAAGCACTGCACACTTAGGAGCAAACGTGAGCGTACAGTAGAGGCTTTACAGAGCGCATTCGGAATAGGCCCCGGGGGACGTATGCCGGTTAAGAATGACCCCGCAAGTAAATTGCAATTGGATTTAGTGAAAAGAAAAGGTAACTTAGCATAATTTTAAGAACTTAAATTAAATACCGTAAATTAGTTAAGGGAGGCTTTGCCTCCCTTGTTATGTTCATTTTTCATAACTGAGGTCTTTCGCTGCGCTCAAAACCGGTAACAAATAAATTACTTGACAATCAAGTTAGTCTATGCTAACATTTATTTGTTAGCATAGACTAACTTTGCGAAAGAAGGTTAAATATGACATTAAAAGACTTAAGTGTGGGAAAAAGTGGCAGAGTTATTTCGGTCGGCGGAGAAAAAGTACTTAGACGCCGGCTTTTAGAAATGGGCATCACACCGCGAACTGTTATTTCGGTAAAAAAAGTTGCGCCGATGGGCGACCCGGTCGAACTGCTTCTAAGGGGCTATGTCCTGACTTTACGGCTCGAAGACGCTGAAAAAATCGAGATAGAGGAGGTTTCGTCATGATACTTGCTCTGGCGGGAAATCAAAATAGCGGAAAAACGACATTATTTAACCAACTGACAGGTTCGAATCAGCGTGTCGGGAATTTTCCCGGCGTTACAGTTGATCAAAAGATTGGCAATATTACAGGACAAAAGGACATGTCAATTGTTGACTTACCGGGCATTTACTCCCTGTCTCCCTATACGAATGAAGAGATAGTGACCCGTAACTTTTTACTTAAACAAAAGCCTGACGGAATTATCAATATTGTAGACGCAACGAATATTGAACGGAACCTTTATCTAACCCTTCAATTAATAGAACTAAAAATCCCGATGATCTTAGCGCTTAATATGATGGATGAAGTGCAGGCTAATAATGGCAGTATCGACATCATTGCGCTTAGAGAAGCTCTCGGTATCCCTGTCATTCCGATTTCGGCGGCGAAAAAGCAGGGATTATCCGAACTGGTCGAACAAGTATTAAATACCGCTTTACATAAAACGAAACCTGAGCGAATTGATTTTTGCCCTGCGGGTGAAGATCCTACAGGTGCGGTTCACAGAGCGATTCATGCCGTTACTCACTTAATCGAAGACCATGCAGAAAATCAAGGCATTCCCGCCCGGTTCGCGGCGACGAAATTGGTTGAAGGCGACGAACCGATTTTAGATGCGTTAAAACTTGCGCAAAATGAAATAGAAACAATCGAACATGCCGTTTGCGAGATGGAAACCGAAACAGGAACCGACAGAGAAGCGGCGCTGGCTGATATGCGATATCAATTTATTGAAGATATTTGCAAAAAATGTGTCGTAAAAATAAAGGAAAGCCGTGAATATCAACGCAGTGTGCGGATTGATTCGGTTTTGACCCACAAAATATGGGCGTTCCCTGCATTTCTGGGGATTATGTTAATGATTTTTTGGCTTACTTTCGGGGTGATCGGCGCTCCGCTTAGTGGCATGATGGAGTGGGGCATTGATGAGTTAAGCGGGGCCGTTGATGACGGACTGACGGCTTACGGTCTTAACCCGACGATTAAGTCTCTGGTTATCGACGGAATATTTGCGGGGGTAGGCGCTGTTCTTAGTTTTATCCCGATCATTGTCACATTATTTTTCTTTCTTTCGTTATTAGAAGATAGCGGCTATATGGCGCGAGTGGCGTTTGTAATGGATAAACCGCTTCGAAAACTTGGTTTATCGGGGCGTAGTTTCGTCCCGATGCTGATGGGGTTCGGATGCTCTGTTCCGGCGATTATGGCGACGCGAACGCTTGCCAGTGAGCGGGATCGCAAGATGACGATTTTTCTCACCCCATTTATGAGTTGTAGTGCAAAAGTGCCGATTTATGCGCTTTTTACGGTGGCTTTTTTTGAAAGATTTCAAGTACTTGTGATGATATCACTTTATTTGATCGGTATAGTACTTGCGATTCTATCGGGTCTTTTGATGAAAAAGACGGTTTTCAAAGGTGCGCCTGTACCGTTTGTCATGGAATTACCCAATTATCGTTTTCCATCACTAAAAACCACATTTTTGCTTCTGTGGGATAAAGCGAAAGATTTCGTTCAGCGGGCTTGTACGATTATTTTTCTGGCGACGGTCGTTATTTGGTTTTTACAGTCGTTCGATTTGCGCCTTAATCATGTTACGGACAGTACAGAAAGTATGTTGGCTGTCATTGGCCGGGGAATTAGTATCGTCCTTGCTCCGCTCGGTTTTGCGGATTGGCGCGTATCAACATCACTAATTACCGGATTTATTGCCAAAGAGGCTGTTATCAGCACACTCGCTGTTTTAACAGGGGCAGGGGCAATGGAACTAAAAGATACTCTGTATTCGCTTTTTACTCCGTTGGCGGCTTTCAGTTTCTTGGTTTTTACCCTGTTATATACACCTTGCGTAGCGGCTGTTGCGGCAGTAAGACGCGAACTTGGCAGTTTAAAAGGGACGGCGGTGATAATTTTATACCAGACTGCTTTCGCGTGGTTGGCGGCACTTATTATTTATCAGATTGGCAGGTTATTTTTGGGGTGATTGATGATGAATTTGATAGATTTTTTGGTAATTTTAGGGCTTGTAATCATAACGGCGGCAATATGTATATATCTTGTTAAGCGGAAAAAGCAAGGAAAACAAGGATGCGGCGGATGCCCTGAGGCGGGAAAGTGTCATGGAGGATGCCGAAACTGAAAGGTTCATTGTTATTGTATAGTTAGCCAAATGTCATTCTGAGCCTGCTCAGAATGGCATTTAGATTTTCAAGACAGTAATTGACAAACTAGTTCTTTTGAGCTAATATCAATTTACGTTGTAAAAAGTATCAAATTAAAAAAGGTGGAAAAATGAGGAAAAAATTTTTAGCAACCCTAATTGCGGTTATCATGCTTACCCTAACAGCATGTGGTGCGGAGGCAAATCCAACGGTACAGAATTTATCAACAAATAATGCCGAAGCATATAACACATATATGCTGGTCGCGGATAAGCTTGCCGTCGGGCCGGGTGCGGACGGCGAATATGATATTGATTTTATCATGGAATTTGATATGTCATTTGACGGGGAATCGATGGTCATGTCAACGGCAGGCAATTTGAAGATGATTGTTGAAGGCGATAATGTTAAAGCTTCTATGTCCATGGATATGAGTGAATATGGCCTGGGCAGCATGGAAATGTACATTGATGGTGATCATGTATATGCATTGCTTGATGGTGAAGCATTTGAAATGCAAATGGACGATATGATGAATCAGATGGATAATAGTATCTCCACACCTGATTTTGATGTAGATGCAATCACCACCAGCGAAATCATCGAAAGAGACGGCGATATAGTCACCATCCTTACGCTTGATGGGCAGGTTATGACGGATTATGTTCTGGCGAACATGGAAGACGCGCTTATGAATTTGGGTGATATTGCGATGGAGATGCACATCGATGATATTATAATTGAGATAGTAGGCGCGGATGTTGACAATCCGAAATCGATGATCATGAAAATGTTTATGGAAATGACCGTTGATGGCGAGACTATTTCGCTGGGAATGAACGTTATTTACATTATTAACAAATTTGGTTCGGGCGTTGTAATAAATATGCCGATATAAATAAAAGAACGGCAAAAACTGTCGCCTTTTGGGTGACAGTTTTTTGCTTGGTTCGTAGGGTCTGTTTTTGACGAAGCGGGTAGAATATCGAAAGATACGGCTTATGAGAAAATAAGAGAACAGATACATAAACTTAATCCGGATGCGGAGGAGAAGAAGATTCGAAAATTCATCAGCGATTAATTCTAAAGCATGTCATTAAATGCAACGAAGGATCTCGGTTAAGTTTATTGCTACCCGTTATCGATTTTTGCTGAGTGTTCCTGCGGCGGCGAACAAATGAAAATTTCATTGACAATTATTTCGCATAAGAGTTATAATTTATGTGTGTAGATTATTTCTCTAAAAGAAAGGAGTTTTCGGATGGATAATAAAGATAGTGTGAATAACGAAAAGAACAAAAAGGCTTATGAAAAACCCACTGTAGACGAAACTACATTTGAAGCGTCAGAAGATTTTGCGTTTATGCCTTTTGAGCCGCCCGTAGTATCATCAGGGGTTATGCCCACATAAGAGAATGAAATTTTATTATAACTAAGAGCCGGATTCCCGGCTTTTAGTTATAGAACCGTTAACGAGGAATTATTAATGAAAATTAAACCCGGCTTTTTATTAAGAAATATTGGTAATGAAAATATCATCGTTCCGCTAAAAACTCAGACATTTTACCGAAATAAAATTCTTAAAATCAATGAAATCGGCGCTTTTCTTTTCAAATTAATGGAATGTGAAATCAGCGAAGAAGAACTGGTAACAAATATCATTAATGAATATGACGTAGATATATCCACAGCCAAACAGGATATCGCCGAATTGTTACACACTTTTACCGAGAAGGGTTTATTGGAGTAAATATGTGGTCATATAAGATTGCCGGATTAGGATTTCATATTATACCGCCGGTAGAGCATTCATTTTCATTACAAACCAATTTTGATAATGATACCGAAGGGTGTTTTTTGCATAAGTTCAAAGCTGAGATCAATCCTGAGATACCAACCATAATTTGCGAATATGATGAAAAACCCTCTGAATACACCCCGCCTTTATCTTATCTGATAAAGCAAAGAGAACTTACCGTTTATGAAGATGAAAGCTATTATTATTTAGCGGATAATTATAATGCTGAGGGCATTATCAGTTATACAATCCGATACCGGAAAGATTTCCGCCATGCCTTGATTAAATGCTATCATGCAACAAACCTCTTTCCTGCCCTTTTTCTCCGAACAGTTTTCCGTAATAGTGCGTTAGAATACGGAATTATCGAGATTCATTCCGCTTCCATCGAATATGATGGCGGTGCGATCCTTTTTAGCGGTGTTTCCGGTTCCGGTAAGTCAACACATGCTAACCTTTGGCGGGAAAGATATCATGTACCTATCTTAAACGGTGACAGCCCCTTTGTCCGATGCGGTGATACACCGCCTATTGTTTGCGGGTCGCCTTGGTGCGGAACCTCACGAGAGAGCCTGAATCATGAACTACCTCTTAAAGCAATAGTTTTTATTGAACAAGCGCCTATCAATGAAATCCATCGTCTATCAGCATCGGAAGCATATATGCGTTTGATTTTAGTAGCGGGTATCCCGCGCTGGCATAGTGAAAGGATGAACCTAGGTCTTGACTGCCTCAGTCAAATTATTGCCGGCACCCCGATTTATCTTCTTCGTTGCCTTCCCGATTTGACGGCGGTCGAAGTCGTTAAGGAGATGATTGATGACCAATGAAGAACTTTTCCCGTCACTCCTTAAAATAATTGAAAGCGGAAAAGCCGTTAACCTAAAAATTAACGGTTGGAGTATGAGTCCGTTGCTTTATCCTGAACGTGACAGCATTATTCTCGCAAAAACTAAAGGACAATTGAAACGCGGCGATGTCGTTTTATATCGGCGCGATAACGGGAAATATATCGTTCATCGGATTTACAAAATTAAGCGGAAGACTTTTTTTACTATCGGTGATGCCGAAACCGCAATCGAGGGTCCGCTAAATCGTAATCAGATACTGGCATCTGCTATCGGTGCATACCGGAAAAAACGTTATTTTGATTTCGGCTCATTTAAGTGGAAAGCATTTTCTTATATTTGGTTACTTGTTCGTCCATTTCGGCCTTGCATTTGGCGTATTGTTGCGAAATTCTACCGCTTACTTGCTAATTTCAGATAGTATGACACATCAACTTGCTTGACAATTGTGGGGAATCTGCCATATAATTTGTTCATGGCAAAGATAGCTTTGTTAACTTATTCCCTAGGATTCGGCGGCATTGAAAAAGTCGTCAGTGATTTATCGAACATGCTTTCTGAGAAGGGGCATGAGGTATTTATTTTGCTTATGAACGAGGATGAAGCTGTTCATCCATATAGCGGCAGGCTTTTGTATATCGGTACGAAGTGGTGGCGGAATATTTATCGGGTACGGCGGTTTAAGCAGTTACATAAATTTGACTTTACTATCAGCTCGTTTGAATATTTGAATGTTATTAATCTTTTAACGGGTTCCGGCCGAATGATTGCTATGCTTCATAATTATCGGTTTCAATTTGAAATATCGGGAAGCCTTAAGGATAAATTGCTCGAATGGCTGTTTATGCGCTTAGTACGGCGGTTACATGCAATTGTGTGTGTTTCCGAAGGGATTAAAAAGAAAGCCAAGAACCGATATCCCGAAGCGGATATTCGGTTAATTTATAATAGCATTGATATAGAAGCGGTTAATCTAAAAGCTAATGAATCGCCGCCCGATACGCCGTTTAATGAAATAACTTTTGTCAATGTCGGACGTTTGTGTGCGCAAAAAGCACAGGGGAGGTTGATTAAAGCTTTCGCGTTAGTCGTCCAAAAAAATCNCGATGCAAAGCTAATTATTATCGGTGACGGCAATAAACGCGATGAACTTAACGCACTAACAGAATCACTTAAGCTTACGCAAAATGTTATTTTCACGGGTTTCATAAAAAATCCGCTTCCGTATATTAAAGCGGCAAAGGCTTTTGTGCTTAGTTCGGATTATGAGGGTTTCGGCGTTGTTTTACTGGAAGCACTTTCGTTGGGTGTCCCTGTGATATCGACGGATTGTTATTCAGGGCCGCGCGAAATAATCGCACCGGGTACTTTCGGACAGCTTATAAGTGGGATTGAATGTTGTGATTTTGGTATTTTGACCTCTTTAAATGAAGAGAGTTTGTCTATCGCAATGAACAGAATAGCAAAAAGCAAAAAATACTTTAATTGTGAAGAGAAAAATAAAAGCAGGGCAAGCGATTTTTCTTTCGACCGTGCCGTTTTAGCTTGGCAGGATTTGCTTACAGAGGATTAGAGGATGAACAGATATAATAAATTAATCTTAGTCCGCACATTGGAACAAAAGTTTCCATTTTATAAAAAACTCACTTTCGGGATGTACAAAAGAATCCTGACGCTTTTTTTGTCCCCGTTTGCGCTATGCCGTTTTATCAAAGCAAGAAAAAGTTTTTTCATGCCATATGCCGAAATTGCTTTAACCGAGCGATGCAGTCTCCGTTGTTTGAACTGTGCGAATCTGATGCCATATTATGATTCTCCTCAGCATAATCCGTTTGAAAATATCATCAAAGATGTTGAAGCACTTGAAAAGGTGGTTTGCGAACTCAGTATTTGTCAGCTTTTGGGCGGGGAACCTTTTATATATCCGCAGATAAAAGAAGTGCTTGATTTACTTAACGCGAAAGCTTTTATAAAGCATATCCAAATCGTCACTAACGGAACTGTTTTACCGCCGGAGAATATTACCGAGCAGCTAAAAAATAAGAAAGTGACGGTTCATATCAGTGATTACGGAGATAAATCATTTAGACTTCATGAATTGATTACGCTTTTTGATAAAGAAGGGATTTGTTTTGAAATTATCGGTTACAGTAATTGGATTGATTATGGTGATTTATCAGATAAGGGATTTACCGATGAAGAAATAAAGCAATCTTATAAAACATGTGCGACTGCTGAATGTAAAACATTATTCAAGGGATATCTTTATACTTGCCCGCGCAGCGCGCATATGGCGAACCTCGGCATTTTGGTTAATAATGCCGACAGGATAAGTATTGACGGGCATCTAACGAAACAGAAGCTAATTGATTTTTATAATAAGGTAATGGTCTCGGCTTGTGGGCATTGTGAGTTAACGAAGCGGCGTAAACAGATTCCGCCTGCTTTTCAGTGCGTGAAGGAAAATTAGTATGCGTATATTACATTTAATTTCCGGGCTGGGGCAAGGGGGCGCGGAAAAATTACTCCTTTCTGTCTGTAAAGAGCATAAGGTTTTGGGGAATATACAGAAGGTTGTTTATTTTCTTGATGAGCATGATTTGCTTCCGTATTTTCGAAAAGAAGGTATTGATGTTATTTCGCTTGCACCGAAAAGGGGAGTAATGAAATCGCTATTTATTGTTCGGAGAATTATTAAACAATTTAATCCCGATATCATTCACACCCATCTGGTTAGGGCGGATTCAATTGGCAGGGCGGCGGGACTTTTCTCGTCTCATGGTAAGATTATCAGTACTATTCATAACTGTGATGAATGGAAGCGTAAGAAAACTATTAATTCGTTATTGCTTCGTTTCTTTAATTGTGTTACTGTTAATCTATGCGGCCGCGTTTCTTTAATTGCCGTCTCGGAGTCAGTTAAGCGTTTTTGCATGATAACCGAAAAAATTCGCGCTGATAAAATTATTATTCTTCATAATTTCGCGGGAAATATTTCCGCTAATGATGGTGAGGTAATTACGCGCAATCGGATAGGTGTCCCTGATAATGCTTTTTTGTTTGTTAATGTCGGCAGGCTTACCGACCAAAAAAACCAGTTAGAAATACTTAGGGCGGCGAAGGTTTTTCGTAATCGTAACGTTTACTTTCTCATTCTTGGGGAAGGGGAATTGCGGGCGAAGTTCGAAACGTTAATTGCCGATAAGGAATTAGCGAATGTTGTTCTGGAAGGGTATGTCGAAAATGTGTCGGATTATCTGAAGATAGCGGATATGATGCTTTTGACTTCTAAGTATGAGGGACAGCCGCTAACAGTACTTGAAGCGGCGAAATGCAAGTTGCCTGTTCTTGCCTCTAATATTGAGGCGATTAGGGATTTGGATGATAATGGGTTGCGGGTCACGATGTATGAAGAAGGAAATCGGCAAGCTTTAGTCAAGGTGATTGAAGCAGTCCTGTCAGGGAGCATTGATTATCAGGCATTGGCCAATGACGCTTATCATTATTCTTTAGCACATACGGCAGCTCACTATACCAAGCAACTGACAGAGATATACGGAGGAGAAAATGTTACGCAGAAAAATATTATACAAAAATAAATTTATTCATTTCTTTGCATCAATCCTTAGCTTTAGCCGTGTTCGCCGCCGCGGTAATAAGATAGTCGGTTTGCTTAATCCTCTGCGAATCAGAAGCCCGATTAACTTAAGCGGAAGCGGAAACATAGTCTCATTAGGTTTTGGCGTTATGTATAAATCTAACATTTTTGTTGAAGGGGATAATAATCAAATCACTATTGATAATGGATTAAATCTGCGTAATACACAAATTTGGATTAAGGGGGATGGTTGCAAGATTATCCTTGGGGAAAATCAGGTTTATAATAATGTTGAGATAGGTGCGGAAAATTCCGGCAGTTTGCTTACCTGTGATGACGATACGCAAATCGGCGGTTTTGCTTGGCTTGGAAATCGGCCGAATCGGACGCGGCTTACTTGCCTTTATGCGGGGGAAGGAAGATTAGTTCTGATTGGGCGTTCGGCGCGTATTTCGGAAAATGTGGTTATTAAGAATTATGACAGTCATGTCATTTATGATACGATAACAAATAAGAAAATTAATCGCGCTAAAGATATTGTGATAGGCAATCAGGTCTGGGTATGTCCCGGTTCTTTGGTTTTGAAGGGCGCTTTCGTAAGTAGTGGCAGTATTGTCGGGTCGCAAAGTACTGTCACAAAAGATTTTTCCAAGTCGGATAATGTACTGCTATTGGGAAGCCCTGCGAAAATTGTGAAAAAAGACGTCGGGTGGCGGCTGTAGGAAAACAAAGACCGATTTGTATTGATAAAAAATCTCTAAAAGCACTTCAATTAAAGCTTTAATACCATCAGTATTTTCTAAAAAATTGATAAATTCTTCAAAACGGATAGAAATGTTTGTGAGGATTGAAAATCTGGCGGTTTGGATAATGGAGGTTTTGTATAATGAATAGTAATTTAGCATTGATTAGGCAAGAGGGGTTAAAAGCGCTGAATAATACATTAGGAGCTGTTGGAACTGTAATGTTTATTAGGCAGTATGAGAATGGGTATGGTAATTATACTGACGAACGAGAAGAAAAGTTAAAAGATATAACGCTTGATGATATTATTGCTAGCATCAATAAACGTAAACAGAGAACTAAATAATAAGAACAGCCGTTCAACAACTTTTGTCCACAACAGCACCTTTGACATCTTCCTCTACCATGTTCATTTCTACAAGTATATGCTTGATATCTTTATTAATCTGATCATGGCTATTGCTTTGGGAAGCAGTATCATTAGATATCTCTGCGAAATAATCGCTTTGCTCTTTGCTTGTGGATTTGCTTTCGTTTGCATCCCTGCTTGAATTGGCTCTATCTTTTTGTTCTTCAGCTAACTTTTCGACCAGTTTTTCCTTAAACTCCCTGCTTTCTTTTTCAATTTTTCCGACAATCTCTTGAAGAGCTATTTCCTTCGCTTCTTGATTGGCAACTACTAAAACTTCTTCTGCCGCTTCGGTAGCATCTTTCATCGGATTATGCTTTTTCCGTTCTTCCATAATGGTATGGATATTATCGTTTTCCTCAGATATTTCCGCTAAAATACTTTCATTTAATGTTCTGTAAATTGCTTTTTCACTTTCAATCTTCAAACAGCGTTGTTGGTAGTCTGACAGTCCATTTTCATAAAGTTTGCTAACGTATTTTGCTTCTTCTTCTGATAAGTTTTGTTTGAGCAAAAGCCTTAAATCTTTTTGTTCTTTGTCATCATTACCGATACCGTAAAGTTCTTGTAAATCATCTTGCTTCTGCTGAATCAACTTTATTTCCTCAAGATTTCGTCTGATATCACCTTCAAGACTGACAATCCTCATTTTATGCCTTGTGACATTCTCGTCTATTTTCCTCTCGCCGGCAAATGCTCGTTTTATAATACCCATTGCTTTTTCCTGTGCATGATTTTGCTTTTGCGATACTTTACCTGATGGCGCATTTGGATTACCGGAGGATAAAGTCTTTACTGCTTTTCTTACTTTGTCATTTCCACAATTAATGCTATTCATGACCCTGTTGTAATGATTTTGCACTTTCATTAATTTTATTCCTCCTTTATAAGTAAATTGCCGTAAAGCATTATTTCAACATAAGCATTTCAATTACCGTTGAGTTGTTTGAAAATTTAAACAAGTCATCTTTCAAAAAATCATTTGAAATTGTGTTTTCTAAATCATTTTGCTTCATGATGCTATCAAAGAACGCTTCTTTAACAGAATAGTCACTTTTACCAAATTTGTTTAGCACTTTCTATTTTTGTATCATTATATTCTTTGATAAGTGTTTGTGTCAAGTGAAAAATGTTTGAGTTTCCGTATAGCTAACATAAATATGTTATTTATGAATCTGTATTCTTGTAAGAATTATGCATGTTTTATATTGTATTATAATGCATTTTCATATATTATTGTAATAGGACTTATTATGGGAAGGGATTAAATTTCTTCTAGCTATACAGAAAGTTTTGATGTATATTTTTGTAAAGGAGAATGTAATTGTAGAGGATTATTATGTATTCTTTTAGTATTATCATTCCTATATATAATGCCGAAAGGACTTTAGAGCCATGTATTAAAAGTGTTTTAAAGCAATCATTTTTTAGTTATGAAATACTACTTATCGATAATAATTCAACCGATCATAGCGCTGTTATTTGTAAACGTTTCTTAAAGACCGACAGTCGGGTTAAATACTTCTTATGCAAGGAGCAGGGAGTTAGTGCCGCGAGAAATTATGGTATTGAGAAAGCGAATGGTAAGTATTTGTTTTTTTTGGATGCGGATGATTTGATTCATTTCAATTTCTTAGAAATAGCTTATAAGTTTTTAAGAGATTATAATACTGATTTGCTGATACCAAGAATAGTTCGATTTTCACAAAATATTCCTAAGAAAATAACTACCAAATCTGAAATTCCTCGTTTCTATATATATAATAGTAAAAAGGAACAAGCTCTGAGTTTCGCTACCGGGCTATCAGTTTACCGACATTTTCAGGTACCCAAAATTATTAAAAGGAGTATCATTAATTCAAATAAAATACGTTTTATATGTAATTGCTCCATCGGTGAGGATTTATTATTCAACCTTGAATGTTTAAAACATTGTCAGAAAAGCGCGTATAACGAGGGTTTGATTTATTTTTATCGGTATTCACATGCCTATAATCAAAATCTTTCCCGAAAATATCGACCTGATGTTTTAAAAGAGCGAAAAAAAATCATTTTTACCGTGCAAAAATATCTCCGGGAAAATAATTATTTTCAAGATTTCAGAAAAGATTTTTATGCTTTCTGTATGAATGAGTTCTTCGCATGTATTGTCAACGCCTTCCACCCTTTGCAAGCAGACGGGAAAAATGCATTCAATTCAATTGTTAGAGACCTTTTTTTCATAAAAGCACTCACATATAAATTTTATGAACCGAAACTGATTTGTAAAAAAATATTTCTGCAATTTTTATCACGCAGGAAATACCGGACGGCGGCATTTATAATAAAAGCATTGCAAGTTCTTGGAATTGCTTGAAGGGTTGTAACTGTTACCGCTTGTCCAAAAATAAAACTCAAACAGTAAGCTTGATATCCGCACTGTATTGGTTTATACTGAATTATGTGTTTAAGTAATTTGTGTGGAAGGGTCAGGCATGGATGATAGGCTTCGGCAGTTAATTTCATTATTGCGTTCGCATTTATTAAGGGTTGATGTTAAACCTCTTTTTCCGGTGCTTTCTGATATTGAGTGGAGCGAGCTTTACGAACTTGCTTTGTCACATGGCGTTCAAGGTTTCGCCTACGAAGGGGCGTTTTTCTCTAACATCCCGATCCCGCCCACCCTAAGGGAAATCTGGCGGCAAAGAATGATTTGCGATGTCCGAAAGTATTATAGTATTCAAAGAGAATGTTTTAGGGTAATCTGTAATCTTAAGAATAATGATATCAAACCGGTGATTCTGAAAGGCCTTTCTGTTAGTCAGGCTTATCCTTATCCTGAACTTCGCGTAATGGGGGATATTGATATTTTGGTACATAATAGATTCTTTGAAGCGGCTCTTTGCCTTGAGGAAATGGGATACCGTGCCAAAAAAGAAGTTGCGGTTCATCATATTGAGTTTAAGAAGAAAAATTTCTTGGTTGAACTGCATCGCATCCCTTTTACTCCGACAGGCGTTAAGAATTATGATAACCTGATTAAAGCGGTTAGTTTTACGGGAGAAGAACACAAATATATAAAAGTTACCGATGCCGAAATACCTGTATTGACGGATGAAGATTTTATTAATGAAAGTATCGAGCATATTTTGAAGCATTTAACCCATGATCGGATGGCGCTTCGTAATGTCTGTGATATACTGATGCTTTTTGTTACTTATCAACGTAATAGTTGGATAGATTATTATGATTTAATCGAGAAGAACGGAATGGGTGAGCAGTTCTCGGGAATTGTATCATTGCTGGTTTATGAGTTCGGACTGTCCGAAGAACTGGTCAGTGGTATTAAATTACTTGAACCGAAGGATGAGCAGAAATTTGCCGAGAATGTTTTTTCAATCCTGAGTGCGCATAAAGGAGCGAATAAGTATTATTCATCGTTATCGGTTCGGGGCGCGTTCCGTATGTTGTTTAATTATCTGAACGCTGTTCGCCGTGATATTTTGATTAAGTATCCTTACTGCCGGGAAAATATATTACTCCGCCCGATTGCTTTTATTCATGCATATTTTGATTATCTGGTAGAACTTATGCGAAAAATGATAGGTAGGTTTGCTTAATGCCCCCAAAATCACCGGCCATGAATTTCATATTTCGTCAGGTATACGCATTTTTACCGCGCCTTTCACTGATTGTCTTGCTTAATTCAGCGGTAGTTTTCACAGGGATTTATTTAGCTGTTATCACGAAGAACTTAATCGATGCCGCGACGTCATTAGTAATCGATGTAAATGCCGTTAGCGATACCGCCGCGGGTATTAATCAAATCATCGGCAACATTCCCCAAGTGCTGAAAGCCGAACCGGAAATCCTTCGGAATATCTTACTTTATCTTTTGATTATTGCGATTAATATTGTAATTAGTATGACATCATCTTTTCTTGCGGTTTACTTAAATGAACGGTTCGAATTTCATATGCGGAAGAAGATGTTTAACAATATCCTTAAATCCAAATGGAAAGAAATAACCGCTTATCACAGCGAAGATTTAATGGTTCGCTTGACCGCCGATGTAAGGAGTGTATCTTCGGGATTAATCGATACTTTTACGACGATTATCGTCCTGATTGTCAGCTTATTGGCGGCTTTCGGAACACTTTTTTATTATGATCGGATTATCGCTTTGTTTGCGTTTGCCCTTGGTCCGATAGCGGTTTGTTTCGGAATCTATTTCGGCAAGAAAATAAAAGCATATCAGACTAAGGTGCAGGAAAGTGAGGCGAAATACCGTGCTTTTATGCAAGAAAACATCTCGAATATCACGGTCGTCAAATCATTTACAGCAGAAGATTTAATGTCGGAACGCCTGCAAAAACTTTATCTGGAAAGAATGAAACTGATTGTAAAAAAGAACCGTTTGACGATTGGGATGGGCTCAATCGTCGGTTTGACCTTTTCGCTTGGCTATATCGGTGCGCTGGCATGGGGCATTTTGAAGATATCGATGGGGATTATGAGTTTCGGGACATTATCGATATTCTTAAATCTGGTAAACCGTGTTCAATCACCTATTTTAGGCTTGGCACAGACCATCCCTAACTTATCAAACGTCGTCGCATCAGCCGAGCGGATTATCGAAATTGATAAACGCACGATTGAAACCAACGAAAAATTGGCAATAAAAACTTGGCGGATGGGGATAATTTTTAGCAACGTTAATTATTCTTATAACGATAAGATTATCTTTAAAAACCTGAACCTTGAAATACCCCCCGGTTCCTTAGTCGCACTAACGGGAGCATCAGGGATCGGTAAAACAACGTTAATCCGCCTGATGATGAATTTTCTTGACGTAGGGAGCGGCTCAATCACCTACAGGTATCAAGACGACAGGGGCAAGAATGTCGAAATTTCCGCAACACCGTCGATTCGAGATTATATTTCATATGTTCCGCAAGGCAACACTCTTTTCTCGGGAACAATAAAAGAAAATCTATTAATTGCCAACTCTGAATTGACATCGGATGATATAAATTATATACTGGAATCAGTAGCATTACTTGATTTTGTTAACCGTCTTCCTGATGGTATTGAGACTGTTATCGGGGAGCGGGGGCATGGTTTATCCGAGGGTCAGGCGGAACGTATTGCGATTGCCAGAGCCTTAGCCAAGAGGGCGCCAATCATTATTTTTGATGAAGCGACAGCGGCACTCGACGAAAGGAATGAGCAGGAAGTTATCGCCGGAATCCGCAGGATAAAGCATAAACCGACCTGTGTTTTTATTACTCACCGCCGAGCGACATTAGTTTTGATGGATGAAGAGATTAATTTAGAAAAGTTATAGAGGGGTGGATATGAAGATAAAAGACGGCTACTTGCTTAGAACAATTGCCGATACGAATATTGTTGTTCCCGTTTCCGAACGGGTTATTGAATTTAAAGGCATGATCACTTTAAATGATGTGTCTGCCGATATTTGGCGATTTTTAGAAACCGACCGCGAATATGATGAAGTAATTGATTATATGATTAGTGAATATAATATAGATAGGGATACGGCAAGCAAGGATTTAAAAGCGCTGCTTAAGCATATGGAAGACAGCGGCGTTCTGTGTAACGCGGTGAATTAATGAACAATAAAGCAAAAGCATGGGAAAGTGCTGATTCTACTTTTGCCGCTCACTGTGCAAGGCGGCATATACCGCTTCGGGGGACGTTTGAGCTGACCCCGCGCTGTAATTTCCATTGTAAGATGTGCTATATCCATATGACACCTTTAGAAATAAGCGAGCGGAATAAACGCGAATTAAAGACCGCCGAGTGGATTAGAATAGCCGAGGATGCTATAGACAACGGGACGCTTAATTTGATGATTACCGGCGGCGAACCGCTCATCCGTGAAGATTTCGCCGATATTTACCGGGAAATCAATCAAATGGGTTTTATAATTGGTCTTAATACCAACGCATCACTGCTTGATGAGAAGTACTACCGTTTATTTTCGAAGTATCCGCCGACGACAGTTTCGGTTACGGTATACGGGGCTGACCGTGAGACATACAAAAGTGTCACGGGAAACAGCGATAATTTCGACAAAACAATAAGGGGTCTCGAATATTTGCAAGATATCCCGACGAACCTTGATATTAAAGCAACCTTTATCAAAGATAATTT
>WQST01000005.1 GCA_009787745.1 Lachnospiraceae bacterium | reverse complement strand
CTCCGCCAACCGTCAGTACCCTGCCTGCCGTATCTACCCACACTCCGTTCCCTGCGCTATTATTTACAATAACATCACCTGTTGTTGTCAGTGAAGCTTCTGCTCCGCGCAGACGTATACCTTGGGTTGATGTACCCGTTGTCCCATCACTGCCGTCAATGGTGATACTTTCGGCATTTACGATACCTGATACATCCAGCGCTTCATTTGTCGGGTTATTAATTTTGATTTCTTCGGTCACGTTTAAGCTACTGTTGCCGTCATTTAAGCTGATGCCTCTGTTTCCTACATTAGATACGGTGATATTCCTTGCATCTAAAGCCGAGTTTGCAAGCTGTAACCCATTAACGGCAGTATCTTTGATTATAATATCGCGCGCTTCTAAAGTTCCGCCGCTATTATTATTTATGCCTTGGTTGCCTGTCCCCTCAATGCGCAAATCGTTATTGATTTCGAGCAGGGCATTCGCGTGGTTAAGCCATACTCCGTTCTGACCGACATCTCTTATCAAGACATCACCTTCTACGTTCATGCTCATGTTACCGATTACAATCCCTTGGTCAAGAGCACCATAGATGATGACATCACCTAATACGTCGAATCTGCTGCTCGCGTTAGTATTATTAATAGCCCGCCATGGCATCGGGTTAGAGCCGTCATCATTACCGATGATAACGTCACCCGTAACGGTTATCCGCCCACTGTTCAAGATCCCGTTTCCGCTGTTGTTACTGTTCGTACTAAACCGTCCGTCACCGCCATTATCATGGGTGGAATGAAGGTTCTTAATAATAAGGTCGCCGTCGATCATAAGATGTCCGCTTTCATTCCAGACGGCATTACCCGCATTCTGGACACCATTTTCAACAGTAACTGTAAAGCCGTCAATTTCAATACCCGCTATTGTCCTATTCACATTATTATGGAATGCGTTTAGATTCAGATCTGCGGCTGTTACATTAATAATTTCGATTTTGCCTTCTGATGGCATAGTGACTGAACCTGAGCCTGCAATAGGTAATCCGCCCAGATTATTATGTGTATAGTTTATCAGTGCGGATATCGTACCCGCATTATTGATTCCGTGATTTACAGTATTAATAATGTTAAGTGTATCAATGCTGAGTATTCCTGTTACTCCGTTAAAAATCCCATGATTTTGACTATTCTTAAGGAAAAGGTCATTTATTATCAAAATCCCCGTGTTTTGGATATTATTTCGATCCGCTCCCGAGCCATCGATTGTCCCGCCGTTTACCGTCATTGTCGAGACTGCGGGCGTATTCGTATTATTAATTCCATGCTGCCCTGCGGAACTTATATCAATGTTGGTCAAAATCATTTCCCCGCCTGCCGTATTGAAAATTCCGTTTTCTTCTGTCAGGGAAACCGTAATGTCCGACGCCGCAAATGTGCCTGTATTATTAATACCTTGTATCCCTGCGTTCTTTATCGTCAAACCGGTAATATTTGACACATTGCCGTCGTCATTAAATATCCCGTTTCCTGCGGCATCCAAAATACTTATATTTTTACCGCTAATAGTTCCTGACGCGCTCAAATAAATGCCGTGATTGCTGCTATTCTTGACAGTAAGACCTTCTATTTTAAGGTTTCCTGAATTCTGAATATTATTTTTCCCTATGCCTGAACCTAAAATATTACTATTTTTTATCGTAAGTGTGCCGCTATTACTAATACCATGCTCGCCTGTTGAACTTATCGAAGTACTAAGCAGAGACATCGTCCCGCCGTTGTTATAAATACCGTTCTTTTTCGTCTTGCTTATCTCCACTACCTCTGCGGAAAATGTACCTGTATTATTGATTCCTTGATCGCCTATCGTATTCAGCTTCATTTCTTTGATATTAGATACATTGCCCACATTAAATAATCCATTGCCGACCGGATTGCCGATGGTTATACCTTCACCCGCAATACTGCCTGTAGCGCCGTTATAAATGCCATGGTTTTGGCTGTTTTCAATAATAAGATTTTTAAACGCCAAATTCCCTGTATTCTGAATATTATTTCTTTTTTCGCCATTAGTGTTCATTCCCGAACCATTGATTTGCGTATCTTGTAAGATAAGATTGCCTGAGTTATTGATTCCATGCCCCTGAAGCGGATTGGTAATCTGAATACCTTTTATATCCATCGTACCTTTATTGTTAAAGATACCGTTTTCTTGTGAATGACTGACATTAATACCGTTTACATTAAAAGTACCTGTATTATTGATTCCTTGGTTGCCCGCATTTATTACCGTCAGACCATCAAATTCAAACATTAATCCCGTATTAAAGATACCATTTTGTTTAGCTTCGGCAACCGTTACGTTCTGACCTGATATCGAACCTGCCTCATTATTGTAGATACCATGATTTAAGCTGTTTTTTGCGATAAAGTCACTAATTAGCAAAGTGCCTGAATTTTGAATATTATTACTTCCCTCGCCTGATGTTACGCTCTCTCCGCCGCTTATCGTAAGTATGCCTGAGTTATTAATTCCATGCTGACCGGGAGCGCCGACGATGACTTTACTTAATGTCATTGTTCCGCCATTATTGTAAATGCCGTTTTTGTCCGTAATATCAATATTTATATCCGTCGCCGATAATGTACTGATATTATTAATCCCTTGATCACCTGAACGAATGATCTTGACTTGGTTTAAATTCATTTCCCCCGCTAAACCCAACTCTGTATTAATAGTGTTAAAAATACCGTTTCTTTCGGTATCGTTAATCGCAATATTTGATGCCGTAAAATAACCGACATTGTTGATTCCCTGTGCGCCTGCACCATCTATCAAAATGCCGTCCAAAGAAGAAATGGTTCCCATATTAAAGATGCCATTATTAGCAGAGTGTTGAAACGTTACGCCGCTCCCTTCTAAAAAAGCGCCCTGCCCATTAAAAATTCCATGATTTTGGCTTTCTACAGAACTGACGTTATTGACGATCAGATTACCCGTGTTTTGAACACTGTTTCTTTCCTCGCCTGATGCCGATATTTCTGCGTCAGATATATTAAGGCCGCCTGTATTATTAAGCCCATGCCCCTCTGTGTGGCTGACTTCAACCCCTTTTATGAGCATTTGCCCTGTTCTGTTATTAAAAATACCGTTTGCTTTCGTATGACTGACCTTAACATTTGACGCTGTGAAACTGCCTGTGTTATTGATACCTTGATCGGCGCAATTATTTATAGCAATACCATCAATTGACGCGGTACCTAAATTGAAAATACCGTTTTTGGCGGTTACATTGATTGTCATATCGCTGCCGTTCAAAAGAGCACCTTCGGCAATATAGATGCCATGATTTTTGCTGTTACTTGCTGTCAGACCGTTTAATTCTAATTTTCCGCTATTTTGTACACTATTTGAATCTTCACCTGTTTCGCTGATGGTAATATTCCGGCCAATCATACTTTCCACATTACTAATACCGTGATGACCCGTATTTTTGATGATAACGTTGCTTAGTTCCGCGGTTCCGCGGTTAAAAACTCCGTTGTTGCCAACATTTTCGATTGTCAGGCCATCTGCTATGACGCTCGTCCAACTGTTTATGCCTTGTTGACCTGCGCCATCAATCGTAACATTGTCCAGCGTCAGGACGCTCGTTCCTTCTTCAGGCATGAAAAAACCGTTGCTTCTCATATTTAAGAATACGGCATTGGTAAGATTAACTTCACCGTCAACGATATAACCGCCATGATTTCCAATATCTAAAGCCATCAGATCATTAACTGTCGTCGTCCCGCCGCGATGCTGGATGACATTTCTTTCCACATCATTTACGGTCACATTACTAAGTTCAATAATTCCATTATTATTTAAAAGGGCATGACTTCCAAGACCTTTCATTTTTATGTCAGTTCCGCTTAAAATACTGCTTACTACATCAATACCGACTTGTTCAATTTCACTTATATCAATATTATTTAATTTAACATTCGCACCCGTTTCAAGTTTAATCGCCGATGAATTAACATTTTTTATAATGGTATTTTTCATCTCCAGGATGCCGCCAAAAGCATAAACACCAAACTTATCGTTGGAGGTTCCCTCAATCACAATATCTGACATGGTCATTTCTCCGCCGCCTATTGTAACGGATTTGTCACGACTTATGCCCAGTTTTGCCTTTTTTATTACTACTTTTCCGCCTAAACTGCTTATATTGCCGTCACGTGAACCTGATATCGACAGATCGTTCAATTCCATATTACCCGAGAAATTTTGCACCGATATGGAATCACTATTAAAGACCTTGAAATGATTTGCCGTCACATCGCCGCCCATATTAGAAAGCCCATAGCCGATAGAATTTTCAACAATTGTGTTATCAATTTTAAGAATCGCATTGGAATTATTATTTATTCCGCATTCAATGACAGAAACCGTCCCCACCTCCATGTGCCCGTGGTTACACAACCCATGCCTGGAACTATCCTTCACTGTACCGCCGTTAATTTCGGCCCATGCCCCATCCGCAACATGGATGCCATCTTCCGCCGCGTCGGTGTTCTCGCCGCCTTCCATGAAGAAGTTGCCGCCCGCGACATATATATTATGTACTTTTGATTTTGATATATTACCGCCGCTCATATAAAGGATGCCGCTCGTATAAACAGCGCTCTTTCCTGACGCAGACACAGAACCCCCATAAATATTTATATCCCCCATATTAATTATGCCAAATGAGCCCGCGTCGGTTATATTGCCTCCATCCATATCCAGAGAAGCATTCTGTGCAACCCATACATTATGATAAGCCCCGTTTTTTATTGTCGGTTTTCCGTTCATAAAAAGCTTACCGTTTTCTGAGACCGAAACCCCATTCACCCGATCATTACCATTAATCGTGATACGGTCGTCCATTGTTAAGACTGCGCCCGGATTAACATAAAGCACTGACGGCATCTGCGCAGTGTCAATGACAGATAAGTCCGAGCAGTTCAAGCTCCAGCTTTTACCGTCATCTAAAGCGGAAAGATTAACTGCTTCCGCGTCTTTCGGCATGATAATGGTACCGTTACCCGTAATCGTTTTTATCCCATTAACATGTAACTGACTTTCAACGCGAATAATACCCGCAATTTCGATTGTTATCGTGTCTTCCGCCAGTAATAACTGCCTCAAGTCAAAATCGCTGTGACTTGGATGACGGGAAGCGGATATAAAAGCAACCGCACCTCCCGCGATGATCGGTATACTTATTAAGGTAATCATCGTAATTTTATTATAAGCTTTCATTTTTGCTAAAATACCGAGAATTTTTCCTAAAAGTTCTTTCATATCCATACCTCCCTATAACTTAAAAACGGTTTCAACAAGAATCAAAAAAATATTTTAGCAAACAATGGGTTATGATCTGAGATATGCTCCCCGTCAACCCGATGATCTATTACTTCATAGGATTCAACTATGATGTCAGGCGTCCCGAAGATATGATCCGCGAAAGCCAAGGCGTCCATTTCTCTCGTCCAATTATTAAATGATCCGCGATGATCGGTTTGTTCTGCGGTAAAACGCATGTCATTGTAGCCATTTTGGGTTATTGTCTCGTAGGCAGTACATGTAAGCTTCATATTGAAGTCGCCTGTTAAGACAATCGGATAATTACCGTAGAACTCTTCCATTTTCTCAATAATCAACTTTGATGAATTAGTACGAACCGTATAATTGACCACTTCAGGGGCAAGGTGAAGGTTTAGGAATATCATCTCACTTCCTGTTGTTTTATCTTTTAATTTCACCCAATTAATACAACGCGGAAAAGTTGTATTCGTGCCATCAGCCCATGCTGTCGAACGAACGACATCAGGCGTGGATGACGCCCAAAAATGACCGCTGGCAGTAAGTTCATATTTATCTGTTTTCCATAATATAAGGGCAAATTGCTCACTCGAGCCTAAATTTTCGTCACTTAAGTCGCCGCCATGACGTCCATAACCATACGAGCTGTATTGATGAGCCTCTTTAAAATCTTGGATGAGTGAGACCCACTCAAGACTTAGTTCCTGAACCCCGATTATATCAGGGCTTTTCTCTAATATTAGCGCTTCGATAAGCGGTGCGCGTGCTTCTGCATTCTGATAAAATATGTTGTAACACATAATCGTTGCTTCGGTCTTATCACTTTTATAATTAATTTCACTCGCTTCATTGGTATCTTCTAAAGCGGGACTACTTACTTCTCTCACTTCCGTCACATCCTCATCTGCTTCTATTTGTTCTGATACATCTTCCATTTCGCCAAATATTTTTACATATTCAGGATTTACATCCGTACCTATGGATGCATTGCCGCAGGCAGTCGTTGCCAGTAAAGTAAATGCGATTAAATAAAGCAATATTTTTTTCATCGTAAACCACCTTTCCGATCAAAAATTAACCTTTTATTGAACCCATCATAATACCCTTTTTAAAAGATTTTTGGACAAACATATAAAGGATTAGGATTGGTATTGTCGAAACAACTATGACAGCATATTTTAGTGACTCATACATTAGCGCATCTGTCATACTGCTTCCTGTCGTCATGCCATCCATACTGCCAATTATAAGGATACGCCGTAAGAAAATCTGAAGCGGCATCAACCTATCTTCCGAAAGGTAGATAAGGGCGGTGAAGTAAGTATTCCAGTTGCCCGACATATAGAAGACTGTCATGACCCCAATAATAGAGCGGGATATCGGGAGCACGATTCTAAGCAAAGTATTTAACTCCGTTGCCCCGTCAATATATGCCGCATCCAATAACTCCGCAGGTATTGAGTGAATAAAATAATTACGCATAATAATAAAATTTGTCGCGCTCATTGCCGAAGGAATAATCATAACCCAGCGAGTATTTAGCATTCCAAGGTCATTGAGGTTTAAAAAGGTGGGAATCATCCCACCGCCGAAAAACATGGTTAAAGTAATCATAACGGTCAGAAAATTACGCCCCCGCAACTGCGGCTTAGAAAGTGCGTAAGCCGCGCAGGTTGTCAGAAATAAGCTGTAAGCCGTACCTGCGACAGAATATATTATCGTATTTGAATAACCTGTCATTATGTTTTTGCTTTTGAGGATAAAACGATAAGCATCAAAATTAAAGCCTTTCGGCAGCAAGAAAATTTTGCCTGCTAAAAGTTCCGCCGGATTACTGAATGAAGCGCTTAAGACAAAAATTAATGGATATAGCGTCAATATCGCGAATAACCCGACTATTAAATAAACAATTATTGAAAATATTGTATTACTATTAATTTTTTTCTTCATATTTATACCCGCGTCCGCCATCGGCGGCCTCAAATTCAATAGTTGAAAGAGCTACCACAAACTGACATTACTGTATTTTCGTGCCATGCGGTTAACAATAAGTAAAATAATTAAGTTAATAACCGAGTTAAAAAGTCCGATTGCGGTCGCATAATCATATTGCTGATTAGATATCCCTCTTTCGAAAACAAATGTTGATATAATTTGCGATGAGCCGATATTTCCCGGATTTTGCATAAGTAATGCCTTTTCATGACCCATATTCATGACTCGGCCTAAGCGCAGGATAAGCTGGATTACAATTGTGGGGATTAGAAGAGGCAGGGTTATCCTAAAGAGTTGTTGAAACCGACTGGCTCCGTCAATGGACGCCGCCTCATAAACATCGGAATCTATCGCCGAAAGTGCCGCGATATAAATAATGGCGCCCCAACCTGTATTACTCCATAAGCTCGTGATAATATACATTGGCCGAAACCATTCTTCGAGACGGGTAAAATAGATTCCTTCATTAATCACCCCAAGCTTCATCAGCAATACGTTAATAATTCCGCTTGACGGTGAAGTAAAAGCAACAAGCATACCCACAACTACGACTGTCGAAATAAAGTAAGGGGCAAAGAATATTGTCTGTAAAGCCCCGTTCAATCGCTTTTTCCTAATTTCGTTCAAAGTAAGCGCAAGGCCTATCGAGAGCGGGAAAGAAAAAAACAAACTCTGGGCACTTAGAATCAAGGTATTGTACAGTATAGTCCAAAAGTTATGGACATTGAAGAAACGGGTAAAATGCCGAAAACCGACCCACTCACTTCCCCAAATACCGTCTCTTAAAGTAAACTCCTTAAATGCGATTTGAATGCCTGTCATGGGGATATAATGAAAAATTACAAAATTTAAAATAATCGGGATTAGCAGCAAATATAGCTGCCAATAACGTCCTAACGACTTTTTCCATAGCGTAATCTCTTCACTGAATCGTGATTTCCGATTCGTTTTTACAACCTCGTTTGACATCTTTTCAACCTTCTGTTCACTGATTAATTAAAATCATCCAAAGAATAATAACCATCTTTAAATCCATTTTCACGGGAACGCTGTAATGCCGCCTCATATACTTCAAGGACATCAAGCAGTCCCATCGAAGCTACCCTGTTCACATAATTCTGCCATGACACATCATCCAAATCTGTCGTCCCCATAATCCATGAATCACGCATTGAACTGACATAAGAGTCAATATCCCTTTTCGTATCGTCAATGACACGCTGCTCCGAAACCGTATAGGTAAAGCTCGGCCATGCTATGGCACAGTCTGCAATTAAAGCGTTGGCCGCTTCAAGGGAAATACCTCTATTATCATCAGCGCTGTTAAAAGGAATTTTGGTCATTGTCGGCGTATTTCCATAAGCATAAAGACTTACATAAGCGGCACTGCCGTCATATGAGTTTAAGCCGGCATTAAAATCAGCAAGTACCATATCGCTGAATCTCAAAGTGCCGTCGGCGTTTCTTACAAAAGTCACATCCTCGGTTCCATAATAGAAAAACTGTGAGCCTTCATCAGTATAGAAATAATCCGCCCACCGTAAAGCTACTTCGGGATACTCACATGCAGATGTGATAACATACGACCCTGTCGAACCGATACTGTTAACACCAAACCAGCCATTTTCACCCAATTTTCCTGACATGGTATTATTTAAATAAGTAAACTGATTTTGTTTTTGCTCATCAAGCATAGATAAGTTTGTGTAAGCAAACACGCCGCAGACATCATTCATGACCAAACTGCCCAGTTTGGATTCGGTAAAATCAAAATATTCTCTTTCCAGCAATCCGTCCTTATAAAGCTTCGCAACCCACGAAACCCATTGCCGATACTCATCACTAATGGCAAAATAACGAACCTTTTCGTTCTGCCCGTCCCAATCGATATAGCCATTATTCCTACCGCGATTACCCATCCCGAACATTCCAAATGTAACCATTTCCAAGTGGTCAGGTTTAATATAAAGCCCCGCTTCATCATTTAACCCATTACCATTAGGATCTGAATGGCGAAACTCATAAAGCACATTCGTAAACTCATCTGCTGTACTTGGCACTGTTAGATTAAGCTTCGATAACCAATCCTTGTTAAAAAATAATTTGCTTGCAACTAAGCTTCCCGATGAATTTCTAACCATCCCCAAAGAATATACTTCACCACTCGGCATTCTTGATGCCGCTAGAATTTCAGGATGCTTCTGAGCGAGCTTCCAATAATTGGGGGCATGATTCTCCAGTAAATTGTTCTTCATTAAATCAAGGAAAAATCCTTGATTACCATATCTTTGCTGCGCAGAATTAGAAAATCCCGCCTTGATGACAATATCAGGCAAATCACCTGAAACAGTTGCTAAGGCAAAACGGTCGCCAAATGATTCTGCCGGAACTTCTATCCACTCTATCTTCACATTCGTCTTAGAGTCATAAGCATCAACAAAATAAACTTCTCGAATGCTGTTCATGTTTGAGTAGTATGGTCCTTGCGATATCATTACTTTAAGCGTAATATCCGTTCCGTCTTTGACGATTGGCAATATCGAGTCCGTATTCAAATAATCAGGCACATCATAGGTAACATTAGATTCGGATACTATTTCTTCTGAAATATTGCCATGCGAACCATTCGGCGTATTTTCCGTTAAATCATTTTCATTGCCGCAACCTGCAATTAATAAAGCTAATACAGACCATAATATTGCCAATTTTCTTGTATTCATAATACATTTTCCTCCGTATCTTAGATTTAGTTTATGTTTTTAGATTGCCACACATAGCGCAAATATATGCTCTTTGTAATTCGTCTGATATTATGGAATATTAGTGCAATATTAACATTTTTTCTCAGTTTATTTCCTTTGTATATATAATTATACCTAAATCGTATTTTACTGTCAATGTCAGTTTGTGTGTTATAATTTGCATAATGTGTTATTTGTTACGGGATGTAATTCGGAAATATGTGCCGCGATAGATGATGGGGAAAATAATTGGTGATAATATGGATGATATTAATGAAGCATTTGTGTTCTTATGAGATTTTACGCTAATTGAGCACACAAAAAACACCGCAAGCGCCTATTTTTCCGGGCTTTGCGGTGCTTCAATCGGAGTTAAGTATTTTTTCATTTGATTGATTTAGGGCAGTTTGTCGCATTACATCCCACACAGGTATTTCCTCTTTTGTGGTCTGTATACAACTTACGTACCGCTAAACCCATAATCAATAACACAAACGTACCAACAAGCCAAGTTCCCATTAAACATTCACCTCTTGTTTTAATCCAAAACCTAATCTTATATTTTTCTTTGGTTTTCTAACTAACATGTAGATAAAAAAAGCGGTAAGAGCAAACGCGAAAACAGTTCCGATTCCAAACGAGCCTATAGTAAACAGCATACCCAGTTGATAAACACATAGAGATACGGCATAAGCGAAAACCGTTTGATAACCGATAGCGAACCAAAACCATCTTACATTGTTCATTTCACGTCTGATCGCACCGATAGCGGCGAAGCAGGGAGCGCACAGGAGGTTAAATATCAGGAATGAATATGCCGAAAGAGCGGTGAAGCTTGCGGCAAGTAATGTCCATACCTCCGCACCATCTTCGGCGACTTCCGCGAAGCCGAACAGTACACCGAATGTCCCGACAACGTTTTCTTTTGCGATTAAACCGGTAATAGCAGCGACCGCCGCTTGCCAATTTCCCCAACCCAGCGGAACGAAAATCCATGCAATCGCATTTCCGAATGCGGCAAGAATACTGTTATCCATATCTACCATGCCAAACGAGCCATCTTCAATACCGAAATTCGATGTAAACCAAACGAAAATAACGGCAAGCAGAATAATTGTCCCGGCTTTTTTGATGAATGACCATCCGCGCTCCCACATACTGCGAAGAATAGCACCGACAGTAGGAAAGTGGTATGGCGGAAGTTCCATTACAAACGGCAAGGTATCCCCCGTGAACATCCGTGTCTTTTTAAGGATAACGCCTGAGCATAAGATGGCGGCAATACCGATGAAATACGCACTCGGCGCAACCCACCACGCTCCGCCGAACAACGCTCCTGCAATAAGGGCAATAATAGGAAGTTTTGCGGCGCAAGGGATAAATGTGGTGGTCATTATTGTCATTTTCCGGTCGCTGTCGCTTTCAATCGTTCGTGATGCCATAATACCGGGAACACCGCAACCGGTGCCTATCAAAATAGGGATAAACGATTTACCCGAAAGTCCGAACTTGCGAAATATCCGATCGAGGATAAAGGCGATTCGCGCCATATATCCGCAACCTTCCAAAAACGCGAGAAAGATGAACAAAACCAATATTTGCGGTACAAAACCTAATACCGCACCGACACCGCCGATAATACCATCAACAATCAAGCCATGCAGCCACTCCGCACAGCCGATTGCTTCTAGTGCGTCCCCGACAATAACGGGAATACCGGGAATCCAAACATTCTCAATACCGAACAAATGGAATCCGTCCCCGAACAAACCATCGTTTGCCCAATCCGTAGCCCATCCGCCGACTGTCGTTACTGATACGGTATAGACGATAATCATGACAAGAACGAAAATCGGTAAGGCCAGAAAACGGTTAGTTACTATTTTATCAATCTTATCAGATATACTCAGCTGACCTTTGTTTTTAACTTTCAGACAATCGTTTATGATGGAGTCGATATATTTATAGCGTTCGGCGCTGATGATACTTTCGCTGTCGTCATCGAGTTCAGCTTCACGCCGTTTGATATCTTCCTCAATATGAGCTATTTGCTCGCCGGTAAGAGCAAGTTTTTCAGCAATTTTTGCGTCACGCTCAAATAGTTTGATAGCATAAAACCGTTGTTGTTCTTCCGGTAATTTATGTAATACCGCTTCCTCAATATGCGCCAATGTATGTTCAACACTGCCGGAAAAGCTGTGCTGTGGAATTGTTTTCGTTCCGTCGGCCGCCTTTATTGCCAATTCTGTTAATTCGGCAACACCTGTGTTTTTCAATGCGGAAATATAAACAATGTCACAACCGAGAGCCTTTTTAAGATTTTCGGCGTTAATTTTATTACCGCTTTTATCAACCATATCCATCATGTTGACGGCAATAATAACCGGAATCCCAATCTCGGTCAGTTGGGTTGTTAAGAAAAGGTTACGCTCAATATTTGTGCCATCAATTATGTTTATGATTACATCCGGGCGTTCGTCAATTAAATAATTTCTTGAAACCACCTCTTCAAGCGAATACGGTGACAAAGAATAGATACCGGGTAAATCCATAATAGAAATATCTTTATTGCCTCTAAGTTTACCTTCTTTTTTCTCAACCGTAACACCCGGCCAGTTCCCAACATATTGGTTGGAACCGGTTAACGAATTAAATAATGTTGTCTTGCCGCTGTTAGGGTTTCCGGCAAGCGCAATAGTAACAGACATGAAATGTCCTCCCTTAAATTTACTTTCGGTTAGTAAATACTAACTCTTTGTGCTAAAATTACGGAGATTTATTCTCCGCATTATATGAACAGCTATTCTACCTCAATTAGTTCAGCATCCGCTTTTCTAATGGAAAGCTCATAACCGCGCACTGTTATTTCAATCGGGTCGCCAAGAGGGGCAACCTTACGGACAACCAATTCTGTCCCTTTAGTTATTCCCATTTCCATGATGCGCCGTTTCATTGAGCCGGTACTTCCAACTTTAACTACTCGTACTTTCGTACCAACTTTTGATTCCCTGAGCGTTTGCATCCTTATTCTCCTCCTTTATTAAAGCTTAATACCATTATTCTTAAACAATTTAAAGCTAATGTAACTTGTTAAATATATTAAGCGGTTGGTTAGTCATTTCTAACTCATCTTTAAAGTTAGCATAAACTAACCTACGTTGTCAATAGCTTTTTTGTAATTTTTAGATTTTATTGAAATTAAGAGGAAATCATGGTATGATAACGTTAGGTCTAGATAACTTAAAGATGGTATGTGGGATTAAGATGAAAATACATGAATCTGCGGAAAATTACTTGGAATCCATTTTAATGTTGAGCAAAAGCGGGAATCCTGTCCGCTCTGTTGATATAGCTAACGAACTTGAGTATTCCAAGCCAAGTGTGAGCGTGGCGATGAAGAACTTGCGTGAGGGCGGATATATTAATGTGGACGCAGACGGATATATTACCTTAACGGAAAGCGGAAATAAAATTGCTCAGGATATATATGAGCGTCATACCCTTATTTCCGATTGGCTGATGTTTTTAGGAGTGAGCAGAGCAAACGCCGTTCAGGATGCTTGTAAAATGGAACATGCCATGAGTGATGAAAGCTATACCGCGTTGCGTAAGCATTTTGATGTATTGAAATTGGAAATGTATAAGCCGAAAAAAGCGAAAAATATTTAATCTTATTGAAACTAATATCATAATATGATACACTATAATTAATTCGTTTCCCAAATAATTATGAAGATTAAGGTTTAAAAGCAACTCTCAAACTACTTATTTATGCAGAATCGCGAGCAAGATTTCGATATGCAGGGGTATAAGTATAAGGTTGAAAGAAAAGCTCTTTCAACTATTGAATTTGAATCCGCCGATGGCGGACATGGGTATGAAAATGAAAATAGTAAAATTGAAAAAATCAGCATTATTAATCTCGATGGTCGTCACAATTATTATTTTATCAAACAATATTCTTTCTGTATCGGCATCATCTAATCTAATATCTTTACGGCAAGCAATGGATTCTGTCAGTGAACATTTTCCCAATGCGACAATTGAATCATTCAATCGCCGAACAGATGATTGTTGCGGTTCGGTCTATGAATTTATTATTTTAGACAGTGGTGAGCGTTATTCAGTAACAATTAGCACAGAGAATGGTGAGATTCAACATTTTGCAAAAACAAATGCTACCGCCCGGTCATCTCCTAATACTCCCGGTACCTCCAATACAGCCGGCGTCGTATCACCACATAGTATTCACTCAACAGGTACAATAACAAGCGCCGAACAAGCTCGTGAAATTGCTTTGGCTCATGTCAGTCAAGGTACCGTTGTTAGGCACGAAACAAAGAAGAATCATTATAAAGTCTGTATACAAGCTGATAATTTGCATTATGACATTGATGTCAATTTGAATGGTACTATAAAGAAAGAAAAAGTTCGGGAAATAACATTTACTTCATCTAAAGCCTCAATCGCGAATACAGTCAATGTAATCGGATTCGATACCGCCGCCGATACCGCTCGTCAAAGAGTAGGCAACGGTACTCTTATCGAAAATAAATTAGATTACAAATCAAAAGAAGGTTCATTGATATACAAAGTAAACATAGTTGATGGTCAAACGGAGCATAAAATGGAGATATGTGCTTTGAGCGGTAGTATCCTTAAGTACAATTCTGTATATAAGGGATAATCGTTAAAGGTAAACCATTCACTCTATAAACATAATCTGCAAGAAGGCTTAATTCCTTATCATGAGTAATCATAACTACTAATTTATCCTTTTTTATCAGCATCTGAACCGGTATAATCAGGTATGATTCAGTGACCGGGTAGCATTACCATTTTAAGTGTAAAAACTGCGGTGTCATCACGGATGTGAATATTGAGTATTATGCCGCCATAGACGACGAAGTTAAAGGAAAATATGGATTTCAAGTTGAACGGCATGACGTTGTTCTTACAGGCATTTGTCTGAATTGTAAAGAAAAATAGGAGGATATCAGTAATGAGAAGTTTTACAAAATTTGATTTGCAATACGCACACAGATTCTATGGATTTAAAGGTGAAGCTCAGTATCTGCACGGTCATACGGGGGTGCTTACTCTTGAGGTAGAGGACAGTGTCAACACGGGGGTTAATATGGTATTCCCGTGCAATGAGATTCAGAAAACTGCTTGGGATGTACTAAAAAACTTTGACCATGCGCTTATCCTACGTGAAGATGACCCGCTACTCCCCGCAATCTTAGGGGTGTACGAAGCGCAAGGTATTAAAAATGGCACACCGCAAAACACCATGAAAGGTGAAGCTTTCAAAACCGAACTTGCTACAGCATACCCTGATTCCCGGTTGGTTGTTACCAAAGAAACAATGACTGTTGAAGGTATGATTAAGATCGTTTACGACTTATTAAAAGATAAGCTGAATATCGTTAAAATCACTTTTACCAGCGGTGTAAACGGTGCAACGGAAGAATACGAAGCTAAAAATGATATAGCTCGCTGCCCATTATGCGGTATCGCATTAAATGAAAATGGCGTATGCCATAAATGCGGATATAAAGCTTAAGCCAAACACAGCCTCTCTATAAACTGGTCTGCAAAATTTGCGGACCAGTATTTTTGTCCGCATTTCGCCACTCAGAAATAACATACCTAATGCAACAAACGGCAGTAAACTAATACAAACGCAAAAATACAGCAAACGCCCATTTTTTTCGGGTCTTTGCGTAGGATGCGCGAAAAGCTTTAGATTTCTTTGGTGTCGTACCTTTGTATGACGCCTTAGAAAATCTCTTTGGTCATATGCAGGAAAAGGGAACTGAACCCCTAGGGGGAAATACCCCTTTAACGCGGTTTGCAAGGCTTCTCAAATTATAAATAGTATAAATGGTAGCAAAATGGTAGCTTTTCTTTCTGAATCAAAAACAAGTATCTGAAACACTGATGGTATGTTACCCATCATTCATAATGACAGTAACACCTACTTTCAATAGTTAGACCATTTTCTGATAAAATAGCTTCAAGCTTATTATGAAATTCTAAATCCATTTTAAGGGTTATCGTAACCATGTTCATTATTAATCCGTCCTCCGCTTTAATAAATTCGCTTATTGTGTCAACTGCTTTTTGAATAATATCTATTTGGTGCCTTTCATTATACAAAAAGTCCTTGAAAAAGACAAGAGGTTGAGTTAAAAAAGATCAAGGTAACGAGTACCGTACGCCCGCTTTTTTCTTGACTATATGGCAGATAGTAAATAAAGCAAAAATTCACAAAGATTGTATAGCAGCAGGTTATATGATATTATTGATGTTATAAAGGCAAATAGAGGCATTAATTATTTAATGTAGCAACAAAAGCGATTTTATAAATGCAAAAGAACTTTTTAAAGGAATACATAATGCATATTTTTGATTTAATAAATGATGATTTATTTAGCCCGCTTGCAGGTTCCAATAAAAGAAGATATATGGATATATTATGCTTGATTTGGGATAAATGCCAGCGCATGCCAATGTATGCAATTGAAAAAAGTACAATAATCAATGAGGTAGAAGCTTATTTTATTGGGTTAGGTGAAGAGGTTATTCTCGATGAAACAGAAGAATCAGAAGAAGATAATGCTGATGCTTCGGAATACCGAAATAACGCTACAAGGTTTTTAAGGCGATTGCGGAAAACTGGTTGGTTGGAAGAGAAAGATGGTGATTATGAGGAAGAACCAAAATTGGCAGTTAAGTATACCGTGGTTCCGCTTTTAAAATCATTTAACGAAATAATTAACCCAAAAATCATTACGTATAAAGGAAAATTATTTAAAATCTATGCCTTACTAGATAGCATTGAGCAACAGGAAAATCCCTATGAAACAATCCTTAAAGAAGTATCGGAGGATATGGATGATTTAAATCAATCATTGCGTCAGTTGGCGGCTTCAATAGAAGAATATATTGATACGCTAACAAAAGGAAAAAAGCCGCAGGAAATACTTAAATTGTTTGAAAAATATGAAGAACGTATTGTAGTAGGAGCTTATCATCGTTTTAAAACCAACGATAATTTATTTTATTACCGCACCGGCTTGTATGAGCAATTAGATTTTTGTGAGGATGATTTATTACAGGATTTAATTATAGATTATATGGAAGTTGAAAAAAAAGATTGTGCTGATGCTCGTTATGAAATAAAAAAAATGATTAATAAAATCAGAGACGATGTTAATGAAATGGAAGAAATTATGCGAGTAATAGATAATAAACATATCATTTATCGGACAAGAGCAGTCCAACGAGCGCAATTTCTTTTGTTATCTGATGGCAGTGTAAAAAGCAAAATCAACGGGTTATTACAATATTATGCGACACAAATTACCAGCGGTGATATCAATGCTTTTGATGATACGATTGCCGGTAATTTATTTCAAATTTATAATCAAAATTACTTTGCTTATGATTCATTGGCCACACCAAGCAGACGAAGGAATCCAACACCAATAGATTTAATTAAGACAATCGAAGCATTGGATTATAATTTGGTAGAAAAAGAAAAAAACCGCTTGCTTGATTATGCCAGAAATGCCTTGACTTCGGAAAATGTCTATCGCTTCGCCAAGGAAGTATTGAAAGGCCATCAAGCTGTATCAGCGAGCAGTATCTATAAAAATGATTTAACTACAATCGTAAAAATTATCGGATTATATACTTATTCGCAGGCAAATGACCGGGCTTACAATGTGATGATTAAAGATACATATGTCGAATATGCCGGTATGAGATTCAAAGATTTTATTATAGAGGAAAGGGACGCATAACAAGTGGCAATCGATATCAAAGAGGAAATTGCGAATTACTTATTAAATAATTGCTTTATCATCGGTAATTTGGATGCGACAAGAGATAAATATTATTATGTTATAAATCATGAAGACGCTTTCCGCAGCATTTTCTTGCCGTTAGGGTATACGATTATAATACATCGGAACCTTCGGGTAGTGCAGCTAATTAATAATCATGGAACCGGAAAGTTGGTATTAAGAAAGTACGAAAGCATTATCTTATTAATTTTACGTCTTCTCTATATTCAAAAAAGAGAAAGCTTAAAGACAGGTGCGGACGAAGTAATAGCTAGTGTTGAAGAAATTAAGAATGAATATGAAAAACTGAATCTTCCACGAAAATTTAAGAAAGAACTCTTGGAGGAATGTTTAATAAATATCAAAAAGTACAATCTTGCTACGGGATTAGACAAATTGACGGATACAGATGCGAGAATTCAAATTTATCCGTCCGTTATGTTGGCAATGCCGGATTCATCTATTAGCAATGCATATGATGCGACATATGAGTTCCTGCAACAGTACAAAGGATTGGAAGAAGATGAGGATAACGAGATATGATTCGGATGACAAAAGTAAAATTGATTAATTGGCATAATTTCATTGACGATATTATTAGTTTTAAAAACATCACTTATCTTATTGGTATAAATGCGACCGGGAAAACGACAATAATGGACGCAATCAGATATTGCCTAACGACAAACAAGGATTTTAATACCGCCGGAAATAAAAAAAGTGCCAGAAGCTTACAAGGGTCGGTTCATCAAAAACAAAGGGGGGAAAACAGTTATTTACGACCGGAACACACAGTAACATATATCGGCATCGAATTTCTCGATGAATCTATAGATAAAACATTTGTAATCTCAGTGCGGATTGAATCAGAACAACCTTATCAAGAGTTAAGGCATGTTTCGCAGG
The DNA here is from genome assembly GCA_009787745.1 of Lachnospiraceae bacterium. Classification (GTDB taxonomy): domain Bacteria; phylum Bacillota; class Clostridia; order Lachnospirales; family Lachnospiraceae; genus UBA935. The sequence continues at coordinate 13,033 of WQST01000005.1, read as the reverse complement.
ATTGGTATATCTCGAAAAGCGGCTTTTCGTTAACAGATATGCCTTATTTTACAACCGTTAAAGATGGCCGGAGACCGGCAAAGAAAGAAGAATTCATGCTTGAAAACAGGGGACTGGACCGGGCACCCTCACAGGCAGAAGCCAGACGGAGAATCTGCCGGGTGCTGGGGATAGGCGAGGCGGATTCGCAGATTGGTAAGAAGTTTAACCAAGTATTCCATATGGGTACCAGTCTGGACGATATTGATGATATTCGTAATTTTATATATGCATATATACTACCGGAACCGGAGATTAATGTTGATATTTTACATCGTGATATGCGTGAGTTAGAACGTTTACAGGAAGTATTGGAGGAGGCACAAATAAGAGAGCGATTGTTAGCCGAAATACTTGATAAAATCACGGTGGCAAAGGAACTTGATGCTAAAGTAAAAGTAAATGAAGCCCTTGTATGTTATGCAAAATTGCAGGATTCAATTGAAAAGCTGAAAGAAAAAGAAGATGATATTGGACGGGAAAGTGAAATGTTGGGTATTTATGACAGACAGCTTGACGAACTGGATGAAAAAGAAAAGGATGCTGATGAGAAACATTACCAAGCACGGAGTGATCTTGATAATAAGCAAGAAAATAAAGCTTTATTGTATTTAACTGATGATGTGGAGAAAAAGAAGAAGGAATACTCATTGCTGACTAAAAAGGCGGCAAAATTTGACGATTCATATACGAAGCTTGTTGATTTATTGAAGCAGATGGCAATGATGGAAATCGTGTGTCAAGTGGATGTGGATGTTATCGGCAATCTTTCTGCCATAACCAGTGACAGAATAACGGCAATCAACCAATGTAAAGAAATGTTTGGAGAAATTGGCGAAGAAATAAGAAATAGTGATGCTATGACTCGTAACCAGCTAAATCTGGTAAAAGATGAAATAACCGATTTAGTCACCAAGATATCAGTATTAGAGACGGGAACGATGCGTTTCCCGCGTGAAGCAGAATTAATAAAGAATGCAATTAATGAAAAACTAACGGAATTAGGTAAGGAGCCAGAGGCAAAAGTTTTCTGCGAATTATTATACATGAATGAACCGATATGGCAGGATGCAGTTGAAAGTTATTTAAATCAGCAAAGATTCAATATAATTGTTAATCCAAAGCATTATGATATAGCTAAGAAAGTATTTATTTCTTTACGTAACCAAGTAGGTAGTATTGGCCTTATTGATACGGTTCGTTTGATGCGGAGCCAAAACGATTTGAATTTAGGGATGAAAACACTTTCACAGGTGGTGGAAAGCAAAAATCCTTATGCCAGGGCATATGCGGATTATCTTATGGGCAGGGTAGTATGTTGTGAAAACGAAGACGAGTTGGAACTTAATCAGCGTAGCGTCACAAAAGATTTATTGCGGTATCAGAACTATTGCATCCAAAGAATGCCTGTCAGAGAGCGATACATTGGTATTGACGCCTTACAGGAGCAATTGAAGAACGCGCGGGAATCATTGGAAAAGAAACGCCTTTTACAAGCAGAGTACCATGCGAAAAAGGAAAAGTTTATCGCCTTGGATAAAAAGTATCAGTGGTTCGCTGCGGGAAATGCATTTGTAGAGTTAGAAGAGAATTGTGAGGCCGGAAGCGAAGCTGAAAAATTATTTGGAACGATTACTGAAATTAAAGCGCAAATAGAAGAATTTGAAAAAAATCCTCTGCTTAGAGCTATGCATAATCGAGTTGAAGAATGTAAGAAAGTATTAGAAGCAATAAAAGATCAAATTACAACTGTTAAAAGCAAAAAAATTAATGCAGAGGAGGTAATAAAAAATGCCAAGCTGGTTTTAATGAGTTTGCAGATTAATATTGACAATGTCAATGAAGCTTATACTGCGATGCTAATTACTCACGCGCAATATATTGATACGGCAGTCGAAAAATTTAATGAGGAACGAAAGTCTAAATTGGCGGCTCCGATTGCTTATAACTTCGGTAATCAGATTAATCAAGGCATTAATAGTTTTAACAATTATATAAATGCGGAACTACTTCCGATGCAAAGGAAATATACCGGCACCTATGCTTGTGATTATGCTGAGGGAATTGAAGATGATAAAAAGTATCAAACGGTGTATTATTCCCTGCTCAATATAGATTTGGAATCGCACCGGGATGAGCTTAAGAAGGCTCAGGAACTTTGCAAGGAAAGATTCCGGAAAGAAATACTATTCCGTATGAAAGATGATATTTTACGAGCTAAACAACAGTTCAGACAATTGAACAAGGTTATGGGGCTTCTTCATTATGGCGAAGAAAGTTATCGTTTTCTACTTGATGGCAGTAAAGATAAAGAGTTGCTAATTTTCTATAATATCATTATGGATAAAGACAATCAGCAGATTGATGCCGGTAATGAAATCATGGAAATTCTCGCGACGGGGTCAGAGGTGTTTGAAAGTCAAATTGATGAATTTATGCAGCGAATTATGGTGGATGTTGAAAATCATGCCCAGCAAAATATCACCGGCAAGAAAAATAACGCCAAACAAATATCAGCTTATGTCGATTACCGTACCTATTTAGATTATGATATAATCGTCAGAAATTTTGTCACCAAACTGGAAGTTCCCTTATCAAAAGTAAGCGGTGATGGTAGCGGCGGCGAAAATCAGGCTCCTTTTTATGTAGCGATTTGTGCGTCACTACTACAAATTTACCAGCAAAGTGATAACTGCATTAGATTAATTTTACTGGATGAAGCATTTAATAATATGACAAGTGACCGGATTGGACCAATGATGAAAATGTTTAAGGAGTTAAATTTGCAATTGATATTAATCGCCACACCGGAAAAATGTACTTCAATATTTCCTTATTGTGATATCACTTATTCCATTGTAAAGTCCGGTTCCAGAAATGCCCTCGCTGTTTTTGAAGGAATATGACGAATGAAAAATTATTATCAGCTAATCATGGAAAATTTTATTGATATCTATGAAAAACGTAAAGGGTTTAAGCGAGCCCAGTCTGACCTTAACGCAATTCAGATAGAGCCTGGAAAGATATTCAAAGAGTATTTAGACCGTTATAATCATCAGGCGTATCGTGATATCAATGCCGCAATCCAAAAGCTGATACTCGATCAGGTCGCTGACGCATTTTGTGATGAAGCTGGAAAGTTCTTGAAAGTTAGGCTTAAGATTGAAAACGTTGATTCTATTTATCAGAAGCTTAACCGAACTCCGATTCCGGTTTTATGTGATGAAATGAGAATCGTTCTCACACCATATTTGAACAGTGCAGACGGTTTGCTTAATAAATTTTGCCTGGATATATGCGAGTTGCTGAATCAATATAAGAAGCTGCCATATGATATTATTTATGACAGGAAAAAATTGAATTCGATATTAATAGCCATCCATGCGATACTGTCATTAAAGCAAGAAACATATGTAAGAAACTTTTCTGCCGCCATATTCAAAGATTCAAAGGAATTTATTAGATTACGTTCGGTAATTCAAAGCATATTATATGATTATACGGATATAGTAGTGGAAAAAGAACGAATTCTGGAAATCTACAATTTATTTGACAATCCGACTTATATAATGGTCAAGGGTCAAGCAATTATTCATTATGAGAAGTCGGTCATTTATTTACATGAAATGGATGGCGGCATAGCGATTCCCAATTTGGCAATTGAAAAGATAACTGGTATTAAGGTCTTGGCAGAGCGGGTCATTACAGTAGAAAATCTAACAACATACCATGACACAAGTGAAGCAGAAGCGGTGGTTATTTATCTGGGCGGATTTCATAACAGTTCAAAACAAAAGTTCTTGAAATTTTTATATGCACAAAATGATAGTCAGCAATATTATCACAAAGGTGACTTGGATGTATATGGATTTTTGATATTAGAAAATTTAAAGGAAAAAACAAGCATTCCTTTTAAACCATTAGAAATGGATTTAGATACTCTAAAAAGATATTACGAGAGAGGGATTTATAAAAACCTTTCACAAACTGATAAAAAAGCCATGAAGGCGGAAAAGCTTAAAGAATATCAGGAAATATTTGATTTTATGTTAAATCATGACTGTAAGATTGAGCAGGAATCAATAAAAGCAGCAGGTATCTTTGCTCAGTAATCCCTTTTTAAAAAGCTCCTTACATTCAATTTTTCTATAGATATTATGAATGAAGCCCCACCATTTTACGCGGTTGGCATCTCATAATCATTATCGGAAAACGTAAATGGATGGAAAAAGTATGGAAATTATTTCAATTTCTTTTCAAGAACCGGATGATTGAGAAACACTTAGCCCATACCCAAGAGCAACCAACACTTTATAAACAGTTTCAAATGATGGATTACCGCTTTTAGATAAGGACTTATATAAACTTTCTCTGCCGCACTCCACATCATCTGCTACCCTTGACATACCTTGTGCTCTGGCGACATCACCGATAGCGGCAATAATAAGCTGCGCATCATTGGTAGAGAAAACATCACATAAATATGCGGTTATTTCTTCATCTGTTTTAAGGTATTCTGCCGGATCCCATACAGAAGTTATAACTGTTTTCATTCTGTCACCTCCAAATTAATAATTATTTTTTTAGCTTTTTCGATATCTTTTCTTTGTGATGACTTATCGCCGCCACAAAGCAGTATTATGATTTCCCGATTTGCTTCAAAAAAATACACTCGATATCCGGGTCCGTAATCTACACGAAGTTCTGAAACGCCATCGCTTAAATATTTAGCATCCCCTTTATTTCCTAAAGAAAGGCGCCTAATCCGGGCATTTATTATTGCTCGTGCCATATGATCTTTAAGGTTGCGCATCCAATTTTTGAAGTCATCAGTTTCTTTTATGTTCATGTTATCATTGTATCCCAAGGGATACAAAATGTCAAGTGTTAATCCATGATTTTGAAACGATTTGGCAATTGCGGATTTGACAATTTAATCCTAAGTGGTTATATTTTCTATAATGTAAAATCCTATAATATTATCACTAAGGAGCGTGAAAAACATTGAATAAGTACGCAGTAACCCTTGCAACACTCGAAAGCAGATGGCATGAAGTCAATGCAATAAAGACGGGCATAAAACTGTTTAACAACGGAAAAGTGACATTTTTTCATAATGATAATATCGGTTATATTGCCGATGTAACTGATAAATCAAACCCGCGACGATGCTCATTTCACTTCACCAAAGACGGCGTGGATATTGAAAGCTTTTTCTGTTCATGCGGTGTTGCACAGGATGGTTCACTTTGCAAGCATGTAATAGCCGGGGTTCTTGCTGTACAAAATGGCATTCCGGAATCAAATCTCTTTCTCGGAAAGACTGCAAATGCAAGTATTATCGTTAATGAATCAAATACCGCCATCAAAATGAAAAGTGGTTCCTTGCCTGTATTTGCAACACCGGCGTTGATCGCACTGATGGAGCAAGCTGCTTGTGAATGCCTTGCCGATTGCTTGAATGAAGGTGAAACCTCGGTTGGAAGCGTGATTAATGTAGAACATATAAAAGCCAGCCCGATTGGAGCGGAGATAACCGTTACCGCCACAATCGAATATGTTTATGGGCGAAAAATAGAGTTTTTAGTAACGGCTAATGATGGCACAAACGAAATTGGCAAAGGTAAGCATATACGCATGATTATTGATGTGGAGAGGTTTATGGAAAGATAATTTGAACAGAGGTCACATCATATAGCTTCAAATATCGTAAAAAAATCCAATCAAATTATCGAATCTTTTTCATCTATTTCTACGTTAATTTAATTACTCAGCCAGATATCATAAATTTTTTTCGAGAGCAAAAATCTCAAATTGATACCTTTGACAAAGCACTCATTTCGCGTAGTCAAAAGAATAACACGTTTGCAGCCGCCTGTTGCGCACCATGTGCCGTTTTTATCCAAGAGTTGGCGAACTCTACCATCGAAGCCTGAAAACGCGACGTTGGGCGCGTGTGAACGATGAAATGTTAGGCGGCATAAAACTAATTTATGATCTCATTCCGAAGCTTATATCAAAAACGATTTGTGTGCAGGTTAAAGAGGCGGGGTCAAAAACATCCCCGCCTTGATCCCGGCAGCCGATAATGATACTTCCGCTCAGCCACAGCTCCGCGAAAAGCGGGTCACGCAATGGGGCGGCTCGGAGAGAACCTCGGAGGGGTGAGAGTCCCATGAAGCGGTATTACACACCTTAAACAAGCTAAACAAGAGCCCATTCTGAAGGACCTAATCATTGCGTTTAGATTATTTTTGTGATAATATTTTGGCAGTCAGATATTTCGACGCTATTACTTGAAGCAAATATGAATGGGAAACTAAATGAATGATAATAACATCAAAAACGCAATTATACAAAAACTACGCGATGCGGAAGAAATAAATCATGTAAAAATCTTGTTCGCAATCGAATCAGGAAGCCGGGGCTGGGGTTTTGCCTCCCCCGACTCAGATTATGATTGCCGGTTTGTTTATGTTCATGAAAAAGAATGGTATTTATCAATATTTGATAAGCCGGAATTTATTGAATATGATACCGACAAAATCTTCGATGTAAATGGCTGGGACCTTAAAAAGTTTGTTTTGCATATTATTAAATCAAATGCTGTGATGTTTGAATGGCTTACATCAAATGAGTTTTATATTCGGAATGAACCAATAACCATTCTTTTACAAGGATTAGCGGAACAATTTTTTAACCCTGTTGCAGTGTCACACCATTATTTGAGCCTTGCCCAAAAAAAGTATGCTTAAATTGATTCAGAAGATCATGCTAAAATCAAGAAATATTATTATGTGCTGCGCCCGCTTGCGAACATAAAATATATTGAGCAATATGAAAAAATGCCATATATTGAATATTACAGGACGCTGGATGCGATTGATATGGATCGAACCGTCCTAGATGAAATACTTAATCTAGCCAAATTGAAAGAAGTTGTTGATGAAAGTCATTTAGTACCGCAAAATGAATTACTAATGAAATATTTTTTCAATGAGATCGCACGGCAAAAAAGCGGCTTAATGATTTGAAATTTAATAAAAATAAAGACTATGGGCAAGCAGATGCTGTATTCAAAAAAATTATTGATATGGTGTGGATTAATGATTAATAATGATTTTCGTTTTAGATGATATTAAATATGATTTTCTTAGGCAGAATCCGGATTTGAAAAATATCGCATATTTGGTGGTCAGCGGTTCTCACAGCTACGGAACAAATAATGAAAACAGCGATATTGATCTCAGGGGATTTCTTGTTGAAGGTAAAAAATACCTGCTGGGTAGCGAAAGCTTTGAACAATTTGAAGATTTGCCAACAGATACAGTTATTTACGGTATGAAGAAATTTTTCCGCCTTTGCCTTGCCGCAAACCCTAATGCATTAGAGCTTCTTGGCGCTGATGAGGAGTGCATTGCTTTAATAAATGAATCTGGTCAAAAAGTACGCGACAATGCCGATTTGTTTTTGTCAAAGCGTGTTATAAACAGTTTTGGAAATTATGCCTCCGCTCAGTTACGCCGGTTATCAAACGCCCTCTGCCATGATCAATTTAGTTTAAAACAACAGGAAAAACATCTGAAAGAAACTCTGTTAAGGGAGATTGACCATTTCAATCGCACCTATTCTTCCTTTGATAAAAATGCAATCCGGCTTCATAATGATGAAGGAAATCAAATCCTTATGGATATTAAGCTGGAAGGATACCCGGTTCGTGATTTTGTTGGTATTTATTCTGAAATGCGCGAAACCGTTAAAACTTTTGACAAATTGAAACATCGCAACCGCAAAAAGGATGAAATGCACCTTTTCAAACATGCCATGCATTTGATGCGGCTGTTAATAACGGGGACAGATATATTAGATGGGCGAGGAATCATCACAAAACGCATGAAAGAGCATGATTTATTGATGGATATCCGGAATGGGAAATATAGTTACGAAGATATCTTTTTAATGGCCGAGGAATACCGGACAAAATTTGAAATTGCCGCTAAAAATACAAAGCTTCCTGATAAGCCTGATACTTTAAGAATCAAAAAATTGCAAATAGATTTATTTGAAGATTACTTAACGAAGGAATGAGTAAATGAATTAATCCCACCAATCCATCATATTTTGCTCGACAATTTCTCCCAACCTCTTCAAATCCCGTTCCTCATCGGCGTGTCCCTTTTCATATGCTGCGCTTACTTCTTCATCTTAGCCATCGGGCGTCATGTGTTCAAAGCCAGTGTTACCGTTGGCATAGGTTGTTTTTTTATACGGGAACTCACCCCACTTTGCTTCTACGAGTTCGAGATATTGATTATTGTAATTCTCATCCACAAGCCGCCTAATAATATCAAGTGCTTCCTGTGCTGTGGAGATTTTATAATCGCGCCATTCCTGAGCAGAATGACCATGCTTTTTTTCCAGTTGGATATAAAGTTCTAAGTGCCGGATAAACAGCGGCAGGAATGACATAATGCTCCACAGATAGTATTCGGTGAGCTGTTCTTTAAAAAGGCGGTAACACTTATGCCGCCGTCTCCATTCGTTATATCGATTTCTCAATCTGCGGAATGGTCGCAAAATCTTTTTGACAATGGTGTCTTTATATTTAAACTCAAACATCCTGTCCACCGTTTCAACCTTGATAACCTGCCGTCCGGCTGCTTTTTCTTCTTCGGTCTGCTCTTTTATGCCCAGCTTCTTGAGCAATTTTCATTGGTCATATCAAGAGGTTGGCTCCTATGCATATACTTCCTCCTCGCTGCCTTGCTATACTGCATCCGGCATTTTTATTAACCTAAAAGGGTCTGTCAAAAAATATTATACATTAAGTCTTGTAAAAAGACAACAAGTACATTATAATGCTTATGACAAGACAAAACGTGATTCGGTGAATGGAGAAAAGACTATGAAATTAGCGGAAGCATTAATTGAAAGAGCGGATTTGAAGATGAAAATCAAACAAATAACCGAGCGAATGAAAACGAATGTCGTGGTACAGGAAGGTGATGAACCGTCCGAGAATGTTCTCGAATTATTGAAGATTCATGAATCAATGATAGAGCGGCTGGAGTTATTTGTTGTAAAGATTAACAGGACGAATAATGATACAGTGATGGATAATGGTTTAACACTAGCGGAAGCGATTGCTAAACGTGATTGCTTTAAGCTGGGCACTTCTACTCTAAGAGCAATTCACGAAGCATCATTGGGTAATTTTTTAAATCGCTATTCACGATCAGAAATTAAATATGTGAAAACAATCGACATGAAAAATATCCAAAAAGATATTGAGCTTGGCTCAAAAAAATATCGTGAAATCGATATTATGATTCAAGAATGGAATTGGAAAACGGATTTAATTTAATCATTTTGGTGTAGATCAGTAAAGGTGCGATATAATTTTAACCGGCTACTTGGTGCCCTAATCCAACGTTGAAAATCGGATTCCGTCGGGCTATGGAAAAAATGTAAAAGTATTTGCCAAATGTTAAAAATTCACAAGTTACAATTTATTTGTTAGTACCAATATCGAATTTACTTATTGAGGGTGGGTTGTGGGATAAGTTTAATATTATGATTTGAAACCATAATCAATAAGGGAAGCTAACATATCTCATTGTCTCTATTTTCCGCTACTATTGTATCCTGCACGAAAAAAACAGATCTTTCTTGAGTCCATTTCAATCATTGAAAATCATATATTTTTCTACGAAAAAGAAAAAATCAAACCAGATACCAAAATACGAGATTCGAAAAACGGAGGTGAAAATCATGTGGATACAGGAGCGAAAAGCAAAAAATGGAGACATCCGATATAGGTTCATGGAGCGATACAAAGATCCGTTGACTGGCAAGGCAAGAAATGTTAGTGCTACATGCGATAAAAACACTACACACACGCGAAAGGCAGCAACGGCTGAGCTCCAAAGAAAAATTGCTGATAAACTGAATAAGCCGACTAAAATTAATGAGCTTGACCCCGATGACATTACTCTTAAACAATTGGTGGTCAAATATTTAGAGTATCAATTTATCGATGAGAATGGAATAAAGAAAGCAACATATTCACGTAATATGCATGCTTATTATGCTTTCGTGCGCATACTCGGAGCTGACACAAAGATTGTAAAGTTAAACCAAAACTATGTAGCTGACAAATTTAGAGAAACTGGCGAGGGAAACGGCACGCTTAATGAGCGTTTGACGCGCTTTAAGGCATTGATTAGATGGGGATATGAAAAAGATTACATTGCCGATATCAAGTGGCTCGACAAGCTCAAACGTTTCAAAGATAAACCCCACCGCTTTAAAATCGAAGATAAGTTCTTAGAAGCTAATGAGGTCAGGCAACTGCTTGATGGCATGGAAATTGAACGATGGCGGCTACTAACTCACTTTATGATACTATCCGGACTAAGGATTGGCGAAGCTGTTGCCCTGACAAATGACGATGTGGATATTAATAATAGTATCATCCATGTAAATACGACTTATGATTCAGTAAATGACCTGATTACAACCCCAAAGAACGGCGAAACGAGGGATGTATATATTCAGCCTGAACTTGCTAAGGTCTGCAAAAAGATAAAACAATTAATGCTGGAACAGAAAATTCAATACGGTTATGAAAAAAGTGATTTCTTTTTCACCAACGAAAAAGGCCGGAACATTGAATACTACGCATACAATAAGTATTTAAAATCAAGATCAAGTAAAATCTTAGGTCGGGAAATAACGACTCATTTTTTACGACACACAAGTGCTTCTTTACTTATGGAAGCCGGTATCCAGATTGATAATATATCGCAACGGCTTGGACATTCTAACAGTAAAGTCACCCGCGAAATCTACTTGCATATAACTGAGAAGCTGAAAGAAAAATACAATCAGCAGATTGCCAAGGTTAAGATATTCTGAGCGTGGAAATGGATGACAAGCAATTTTCAATGGATGAAAAATGGATGACAAATGGATGAAAATTGCAAATGTTTTGATAAATATTGCGAACATTAAAAAACATCAAAACGACGCAGAATCCTTTGAAAATAAGGAATTGCGTCGTTTTGATAAATCCGGCAATTCATGCCTTTTGTTGCCGGGTTGCAGGAAAAGAGACTTGAACTCTCATGGTATTACTACCACACGGACCTGAACCGTGCGCGTCTGCCATTCCGCCATTCCTGCAAAAACACTACATGCAAGTGATATTCTACCCTCTTTCCGCAATAAAGTCAACGCTTATTTTTCCAAACCGTCCGAACCCCCAAACCGTCCGAACCGCCGCTGAACCCCGATGCATCACCGCCGATGAATCGCCACCACATGCCAACGCCCGCTCAAAATATAGCCCAATAAAAATATCACCCCCGCGAATGTCGCCACGGGAGCCGCATAACCTACCCCGCTAAGCTCTAACCCAAACGTCCGCGATAAAAGCAAAGCCGCGGGAACGCGTACCAAAACAGACGTAATAAGCGTATTAATCATGATAATATGCGCATGTCCCGCACCGCTAACTAAACCGATAAAACCAAAAACAAACGGTACGAACAAATAATCCCATGAAAAAGCCCTTAAATAAACACTCCCTGCCTCAATAACAGGCGGCGACTGTGACAAAAGCCCCATAATCTCAAAAGAGAATAACTGCACCACCGCCAAAATCGGCAACCCGATTACCATCGACATAATAATCCCGATTTTCATCGTTTGCAAAGCGCGGTCTTTCAAGTTCGCACCCAGATTTTGCGCACACATCATCGAAACTGAATTGGATACCGCTATCGCAGGCATAATCGCGAAGCCGTTGAATCGCCCTGCCAATCCCGCCGCCGCCGATACATATACCCCATACCCATTGACCAACCCGGTCATTATCAAAAAAGATAAATTAACCGCCACTTGCGAAAAAGACGACGGAATCCCAATCCGCAAAATCATTTTAAGTTTATCCCGATCAATAATAAAGCTTTTCGGCTTAAAATCAAACATGAACCCACTGCGCCTTAAATAAATAGCCGACGCTGCCACACTGCCTGCCTGCGCCGCCACCGTCGCAACAGCAACCCCCGCGGCGCCAATCCCAAACCCCGCGACCAAAATCAAATCAAGAATTATATTCGCAACACATGCCCCCGTGATAAAATAAAGCGGGCGTTTCGAATCCCCCATCCCCCGCAAAATCCCCGAAATGGCATTATACAGGAAAATAAAAGGAAGCCCTGCCATACAAATAATCAGGTATAAAACCGCCTCCCGAAAACCTTCCTCAGGAACGTTAAGCATCCGTAAAAATGTGCTGCCAAACGGAATAAAAATCAAAGCCAATAAAATCGATGTTATCAGAAGTGCCGAAAGCATCGTTGACGCAGTCTTCTGCATCTCTTCCATTCTCTTTGCCCCAAAAAACTGCCCGATCAAAATCGTGCCGCCCGACGATAACCCAATCGCAATCGAAGTCACAAGAAACGCCAACTGCCCGCCGTTATTAACCGCCGCCACCGTCGCCTCGCCCGAAAAATAGCTGACAATCAGCAAATCCGCCATACTATAGCTTTGCTGAATCAACATCGACAACATAAACGGCGCCGAAAAGCGCAGCAACTGCCCTGTCACATTCCCCTGCGTTAAATCATTCTGAAATTTACTGTTCTGCTTATCCATGCATTAAAGAATATCATATCGCCGTCAAGACAGCAACGAAAATTTCGCTTATTGTTTTTCCCAACTAAATCTGCTAAAATTACAAAGCAACCCTATACCGCCGCTGAAAAGGATTCCTATGCCCCAAATATTTCTCTTCGACTTAGACGGAACACTGACCGACCCCAAAGAAGGTATCACGAAATCATTCGCCTACGCGTTAAACTCCTTCGGCATTCCCACCCCTTCGCTTGATGAATACGCCAAATATATCGGCCCGCCGTTACGCGAATCTTTCGCCGAGCAAGTCCCGAAAGAGCAAGTCGAAGCCGCCGTCGCCAAGTACCGCGAG